>JABDNZ010000301.1 GCA_013043565.1 Gemmatimonadota bacterium
GCAGTGGCCCAGAGACGTCGAGAGGATGCCAGAAAAAAAGTCCAGGTATTCCCGTCCGTCGGCGTCCCAGACCTTCATCCCTTCCCCACGGACCAGCACCACAGGCTCTTTGTAGAGGTGGCCTACACAGGGGAACAAGTAGTCCTTCTGCTTGTGGAAGATCTCATGAGACCTGGCTGCCGTGGCAGTGGGGTTCGGCTGTGTCATCCTGTGGTCCTGGTGGTCGGCGAATGGAGCCGGCGGTTGTTTCTCTCGCGAGGGTGGAAGTGTAAAGTGGGGTGTGGGCCCGCGCCATTCCGCGCGGCATTGCCCGTTCCGCCATATCCGAGAAGCGATACCTCCGCACGGATGGTCCCATGCCATATTCGAACCCTTCAGGACGCCCCTCTCTCCCAACCTCTGCCGTGGTCTTTCTTCTGGGGGCCTGTTTGACGCTATCCGGGGGCTGTGGCGCTTTGGATGACTCTGGCCGTCGCTCCCCGGAGGATTTCCAGGAGTTGGCCCTTGCCCACCTCCCGACTATCGACGGAGAGCTCCGGCTTCCGGGGCTGGGAGAAGAGGTCGAGGTTCTCAGGGACCCCTGGGGAGTTCCCCACATCTATGCCCAGAACCTGGACGACCTGTTTTTCACCCAAGGTTTCGTGCAGGCCCAGGATCGCCTATGGCAGATGGAGATGTACCGCCGGACCGGGGAGGGGCGTGTGGCAGAGGTTCTGGGACCCGAGGCATTGGAGCATGACCGTTTGGCACGGTTACTCAGATACCGAGGGCCCTGGACGGACGAGGAGTTCAATAGCTACCACCCAGAGGGCCGTCGGATCCTGGCGGCTTTTGCCCGAGGCGTGAACGCCTACATAGAACATGCCGGCGATCAGCTGCCGGTGGAGTTCGAACTCACCGGAATCCTCCCCGAGCCCTGGACCGCTGAAACCCCCCTTCTTCGCATGCAGACGGCCATGCCTTTGGGTGATGTCCGGAGGGAGCTCAGGCTGGCGGGACAGGTGGCGGAGCTCGGCCAAGCCGAGGCGAACCGGCGGGCCCGCCCCTCTCCCTATCGGGAGCTTTCGATTCCTGCAGGAGTCGACCTTGGCCTGATCACCGACGAGGTCGAAGACGGTGTATCTGGGTTCCGAAATGGCATGCCCAGGCCGGAGCTTCTGCCACGATTTCAGGACTGGCTTCTGGCCGATTCCACCGAAAACGCCGGTGCCCGGGAAGACTCTCCAGGGAGCAACAACTGGGCAATCAGCCCCCGGCTGTCGGCAACGGGAAGTGTCCTGGTTGCCAACGATCCACACCGAGGAGTAACCAACCCCTCACTTCGATATGTGGTTCATCTGGACGCTCCGGGGTGGACCGCCATCGGGTCCACCGAACCGGTCCTTCCAGGGGTAGCCATCGGGCACAATGGGAACGTGGCCTGGGGCCTCACCATCGTGGGTACCGACCAGTCCGACGTTTTTGTCGAGGAGCTGAATCCCGGCGCGCCCAACCAGGTCAGGTGGCAGGGAACGTGGGAGCCACTCACCGTGATCCTGGACACGATCCTGGTACAAGGGGCCGAGCCCCAGGTCATTGAGCTCAAGTACTCCAGGCACGGGCCGATTTTTTATGAGGACACAGAAAACCACCTCGCCTATGCCCTCCGCTCGACCATGCATGAACCGGGATCCACCGGGTATCTGGCGGCCCTACGGTTGAATGTGGTGGAGGACTGCCGGGCATTCCTGGAGGAGCTGAGATACTGGAAGGCCCCCACCGAAAACATGATCTGCGGCGATTCCCAGGGGAACATCTCCTGGCAGGCCTCCGCGGCCTCCCCCAGACGTGAGGGCTGGATGGGACGGCTCCCGGTGCCCGGGACCGGGGAGTATGAGTGGGACGGATTTCGTGATGATCTTCCGACGGAGTTCAACCCTGCCCGTGGATGGGTGGGAACGGCCAACCATGACATTCATCCTCCGGGCTACGATCCACCTCTGTTCTTCAAGACCGGCTCGTCCTTCCCTCGATTCGAGCGGGTGTCCGAGGTGCTCTCGGGGGCTGGGGCCCACTCCATGGAGGATTCCAAGGCTCTTCAGCAGGACGCGTATCTGGCCTCCGCCGTGGAGGCCGTAGCGATCTTCAGAGGATGGACCGCCAACGATCCCGATCTGGAGGAGACCCGGCAGGACTTGGCGGTTTGGGACGGGTTCTACCGAAAAGAGAGCCGGGCTGCGGCAATCTGGGACCGAGTCCGACGGCATCTCCCTCCCGGAATCCAGATTGCGAGCTTACCCCCGGGCCGAAGAGCGGAAGTTCTGGAGCGGGTGATCTCACAGGGCCTGGAAGACCTGCGAGAAACCCAAGGTCCCGATCCCGCCGAGTGGCGTTGGGGGCGAATCCACCGGAGTGAGTTTCCCCACAGTCTGGTCGAGGCCTACGACATCCCCCTGGTGGAGCGGTCCGGGGGAGCAGGCACCGTGGCGGCCACGGGGGCTACGTACCGGCACATCATCGACTTCTCCGACCTGGATGCGTCGGTGTTTACCAACGCGCCGGGGCAGTCGGGTCGACCGGGAAGCCCGTATTACGGAAATCTGACGGAGCCGTGGGGGGCTGGAGAGTATTTCCCGCTGCTCTTCTCCCGGGGTGCCGTGGAGGAACGGGCCGAATATCGTCTGGTGCTCAAACCGGCAGGCTGAACGGAGGAGGGGTCAGTCTACTCCCCGTAGGGAACCCAGATGTTTTTCCACTGGATGGCTTCCCGCAGGAAGGGTTCGCCACCGGTTTCGGCGTCGTTCCACCAGTCGAAGTGCCGACCCCGACTGACCCAGGTCCGCTTCATGTTGCCCGTGGAGAGTCGCTCGACCTCTTCGCTTCCCTCGGCGGAGCCGAAGTACCAGATGCCATCGACGTTGTCATGGGCGGCCAGGGTCGGGACGACCTCTTCCCTCAGTCCCGTCACGATGTTGATCACGCCGGCGGGGACATCGGACGTCTCGATGACCTGGTAGAGGTCCGTCGCCAATAAAGGCCACCGCTCCGACGGGATCGCCACGACCGCATTCCCCATGGCGACGAGGGGCGCGACGGTAGAGACAAACCCGAGGAGTGGAGCTTCTTCAGGGCAGACCAGGCCCATCACTCCGATGGGCTCGGGCATGGCCAAGGTCACGTTCCGAAACGGAGTGTGGTGGACCATGCCGTCATACTTGTCGGCCCAAGCCGCAAAACCGAAGAGCCGGCGGACTGCCGCGTCCACCTCCTTTCCGGCATCCCTTCGCCTGATCCCCGTGACTTCCTGAAGGCGAAGACGAAACTCTTCGCTCCTGGCTGCCAGGTTCTCAGCCCAGTAGTAGAGGATCTGGGCCCGATTGTGGGAGGTCCGGGGCGTCCACCCCTTCGCTCCGGCGTGAGCGGCTTCGACGGCGTTTCGAATGTCTTTACGGTTTCCTCTCGGCACCTCGCCCACGGGGGAGCCGTCTTTGCCCCTCACCAGGAGTGAGTAGTCCCCGTCTCCCCGGACCTGTTTTCCGCCGATATAGAGCTTTGCGGTGCGATCCACGGGGGGAAGAGATCCGGAGGCCTCCAGCCCGTCGTCCCCTTGGCCGTCCTCCGTCAGGACGATCCCCGAGGCCTCTGAAGGTTTTGGACCCAGGGGTTTCTCTCGTGACCCCTTCTTCAGCCACCCGGGCTGGACGTACTCGAACAACCCCTCTTTCCCTCCCTCGCGCCCGAATCCGCTCTCCCGGTAACCACCAAACCCGGCGGCGGCGTCGAAGAGGTTGGTGCAGTTCACCCAAACCGTCCCAGCCTTGAGCTTGGGAGCCACGTCCAAGGCCAGGTTGATGTTTTCGGTCCAGAGACTGGCTGCTAGGCCGTATCGCGTGTCGTTGGCCAGCTGCACCGATTCTTCCGGTGTCCGGAAGGTCATCAAGACGACCACGGGGCCGAAGATCTCCACCTGAGCCAGGGTCGAGCTTGGCGAGCACCCGGTGCAAAGGGTGGGGGGATAGAATGTTCCCTCCTCCGGGACCGTCCACGAGGGCTGCCAGACACGGGCTCCCTCCTCCCGGCCTTGTTCTACCAGGCCGCGGATCTTCTCGAGCTGGGCCTGATCGACGATGGCGCCCATGTCGTTGCTCTTGTCCAGCGGGTCTCCCATCCGGAGGGTTTCCATCCGGGCCCGGAGCTTGGTCTCCAGGGCCGAAGCGATCCCCTCCTGGACGAGGATCCGACTCCCCGCACAACACACCTGGCCCTGATTGAACCAGATGGCGTCAACAACGCCCTCCACCACCGAGTCCAGATCGGCGTCCTCGTAAACCAGGAACGGCGATTTCCCGCCCAGCTCCAGGGAGAGCTTCTTTCCCGTCCCTGCCGTTTCGGTCCGGAGGATCCGTCCTACTTCGGTGGATCCGGTGAACGCGATCTTGTCCACGTCGGGGTGGGCGACCAGGGCTGCGCCGGTCCTCCCATCCCCGGTGACGATGTTCACGACCCCGGGAGGAAGGCCGATGTCACGGCAAAGGTCTGCAAAGAGCAGGGCCGTGAGGGGAGTGGACTCGGCGGGCTTCAGGACCACCGTGTTACCGCAAGCAAGAGCCGGCGCGATCTTCCACGCCAACATGAGCATGGGGAAATTCCAAGGGATGATCTGGCCTACGACCCCCACCGGGTCGTACCCCGGCATCTCCGTATTCAGGAGCTGGGCCCACCCGGCATGGTGGTAGAAGTGTCTCGCCACCAGCGGGATATCCAGGTCCCGGGACTCCCGTACCGGCTTCCCGTTGTCCATGGTCTCCAGGACGGCGAAAAGCCTCGCTCGCTTCTGGATCCCACGGGCCAAAGCGTACAGGTATCTGGCCCTGGCGTGGCCCGAGAGCTTCTTCCAGGGACCGAGGGCGTCCCGGGCGGCCTCCACGGCACGGTCGATGTCGGCTTCGGTTCCCTGGAGAACGGAGCCCAGGATCTCACCCGTCGCCGGGTTTGAACACTCGAGGCGCTCTTCTCCGAAACCTGGCACCCACTTTCCATCGATGAAGTGGTGGAACCGTCGATCCATGGATTCCAACCATTCCAGGGCCAACTTCGCGTTTTCCGGAGCCGGACCGTACTCCATGCTTTCGAAGACCTCGGCGACTTTCGACATGGCGGACTAACCCATGGGATGGCGGTGGCTGGCCGAGTACCGGCCGGTGAGGTGGTGTTCCAGCTGACGTTCGATATCGCCCAACAGTGAACTGGCCCCGAATCGGAACAGCTCCGGCTCGAGCCATGCGTTGCCCAGCTCCTCTTTCATCAAGAAGAGCCACACAAGGGCCTGTTTCGCCTTTCCGATTCCCCCAGCCGGTTTGAAGCCGACCTGGTACCCGGTCTTCTGGCCGTATTCACGGATCGCCCGAGCCATGACGAGTCCGACCGGAAGGTTGGCGTTGACCTTTTCCTTGCCGGTGGAGGTTTTGATGAAGTCGGCGCCGGCCATCATGCAGACCAGGCTGGCCTTGTAGACATTCTTCAGGGTCCCCAGCTCCCCAGCGGCCAGGATTGTCTTGAGGTGGGCCTTTCCACATGCCTCACGGTAGGCGGAAACCTCGTCGTAGACGGCCTTCCAGTCTCCGAGGAGAACGTGCTGCCGAGTGAGGACGATGTCGATTTCCTCGGCACCAGCGGCCACCGAGGCCTCGATCTCCGCCAGACGGATGGGTAGGGGGGAGAGGCCATGGGGAAACCCCGTAGACACTGCGGCTACCGGGATGCCAGATCCCTCCAGCTCCCCGATGGCGGTCTCCACCATCTCGTGGTAGACGCAGACCGCGCCCGTGGTGATGCTTTGGTCACCCACTCCGAGGCCATCCAGGAGGTCCTGGCGAACCGGCTGGCGGGCTTTGGCGCAAAGGCGCTTGACCCTCCCGGGGGTGTCATCGCCGGAAAGGGTGGTCAGGTCGATGCAGGTGATAGCCTTGAGTAGCCAGGCCGCTTGCCAGTCTTTCTTCACACTCCGTCGGGTCCCCAACGTGGCAGCCCTGCGCTCCACGGCACTCCGGTTCACGCGAACGTCTCGTAGCCAGTCCAGGTCCAACGGAATCCCAGGATTCCTGGCGTGATCCGGCGTCGGCCCGGGAATCGGTCCCATTTTTCGTGCGTTTCGGGTTTCGACCTGCAAAATCCCTCCAGGTTTTTCTCGTAGGGGTAGATCTGAAAACTATGGAGGCTGGCGCGGAGGGGGAACCATGAGGTTCGCCGCACCACCATCCCGGACGGGCCGGCCGTCATGATGTATTTGGACCAGGCCTCCCGGGCCTCAACCGGATCCAGCGAGCAGAGCCTCGATCCTCTCGTCGGAGTAACTCAGGAGTCTTCCGAACCGCCGAGCGATCTCCAGCCGTGCCTCGCCCTGATACCGGCCTTCCTCCTCCAACCGGCGCTTTTCGGCCTTGAGGCCCTGATATCTCTCCAAAGTCTGGCCCCGGTAGATGAGGAGGACCTGCTTTCCGTTCGTGAGCTCGGGGGAGAAAAGGTCGGTGACGAGGAAATCGGGCTCGAGGTAGAGCTCCGCGCCATTTTCTGCGGCAATGCCCTGGGCAGCTTCGACAAGGGCGTCCAGCTCCTTTTGAGTCATGGGAGCGCTGAGGGCCAATTCTTTCACCTCGGCTCCCACCATTTCGGCAAAGGCACCGATCGAACCGAGGCGGTAGGATCGTTGGTCGATGGTGGGTGCGGGGATCTCGACCTCGCCGGAGGAGTCGAGACCTTCGAGGACCGGCTCGGGTTGGTCGGTGCATCCGGTGAAAAGGAAGAGCGCTGGGAGAACGACTGCCAACTTGGAGTTGAAGTTCATCGTATCCTCCTTTGAGCGAGCAGAGTAACCCTGGGCCCTTGGGGAGGCTATGGTCGGTGCATGATGAGGGGGTTGGATCGTTCAGTTGTTAGATGAAGCTCCGGGCGTGCGCACTCTGACTTAGATTGGACTCTCCGAAGGGAGTGGCAGGTGATTCGAAACCTCATGCTGAGTTCAGGATTGGCCTTGTTGGTCTTGGCTGCCGCGGGTTGCGAGATCCTCGGCCTGGACGGTGACGTCAAGGTCCGTGTGAGAAACGGATCGGATCAGGTCCTGACCGACGTGTCCATTTTCCTTCCCAGGAATACGCTCTTCTTCCCAGAATTACTGCCCGGGGAGGCTTCGGCGTACGCCGTCGTTCCCAAGGCCTACCGGATCGTGACAGCCGAGGTCGTCGTGGGCCAGGATACGGCCCGGGCCCAGGTCATCGACTACGTTGGAGAAACTCCTCTGGACGGTGGCCGCTACACCTACATCCTCCGGGTATCTCCCGGGGACCCTCCGAGCCTGGGGGTGGATTTCGAGAAGGAGAGATAGCCTTCGGACCTCCCGACCCATCCCGGGTCGCCACCTCTCCCCGACTTGCCGCCTCACCTGGCCAACCGCACTTTCACGGTCTGTGACTTCCCGCCTGCCTCTGCCGGCGGGTGATACCTGTCCGCTCGATCGGTTTGAGGGATGCCATGTACCGCAATGTCCTGTTTCTAGTTCTCCTGGCCCTGCTCCTCGC
>JABDNZ010000302.1 GCA_013043565.1 Gemmatimonadota bacterium
GTCTTGCGGTGGGTGACCGCATTCGCCTCCCTGTCTTCGACCCTTCGTCTCTCTCAACTCGTGGCGTGGAGGTGCGGGTGACCCAACACGACACGCTGTTGGTGCCCGATAGTGCAGAGCTCGACCATGGAACCGGGCGGTGGAGACCGGCCCATTTCGACTCGATTCCATCCTGGAGAGTCGTCGAGGCCTACGGCGGGATCCAGGTCGAGAGTTGGATCGACGGCGACGGGAGGATCCTAAGAGCCTCGAGCCCCTTGGGCTTCTCGATGGAGAAGACCGAGTACGAGCTGGCACGGCAGGCTCAGGAGGATGCACGGGGGCTGGAAAACTCCCCCATCGACGAGGACGTCATCCTCTCCACCGCGATCCAGAGCAATGTGGACCTCGGGGAGGTGGAGAACTACGAAGAGCTGAGGTTCGTGCTTTCCGGTGTCGACCTGGAAGGTTTTCAACTGGAGGGGGGGAGGCAGCGACTCCGGGGGGACACCCTCATCGTCCGTCAGGAGACTTGGGCTACGATTCGGCCGGACTACGACGAACTCCCCTATCCCAGAATGGATTTCCTGGAGTACCTCCAGCCCGAGCCCCTGATCCAGAGCGACGACGACGGGATCGTGGCGGCCGCCGAGTCATTGGCACGATGGAGAACCTTTGGAGATAACGACCCTCTGCAGGTCACTCGGCGACTCACCGTCGGGATCCATCGGACTCTGGAAAAGGAGATAACGTTCTCCATTCCAAACGCCGTTCAGGTTCTGGAGGCGGGCCGAGGGGATTGCAACGAACACACCGTGTTGTTTGTCGCCATGGCCCGGGCCCTCGGTCTCCCCGCCAGGACGGCGGTTGGACTGGTCTACGTGAATGAGGCTTTTTTCTACCACGCGTGGCCGGAGGTTTGGTTGGGTGAGTGGGTGGCTGTCGATCCTACCTTCGGTCAGTACCCGGCGGATGCAGCCCACCTCAGATTTGTCGTCGGCGGGTTGGCGCAGCAGGTCGAGATCGTTCGCCTGATCGGGAACCTGGATATCGAGGTGCTACGACCCGATAGCGCGGAAGGGGGGGTGAGCTGAGTGGGTACGGATATGGCGCCTGAAGGGCAGGGGATGAATCGCACTTCACATCTTTCGGCAGACCTCACTCCCCACCGCCGGGGGGGCGATGGACCGATGTTGGATCTCGAGGCCGTAACGAAGCGTTATGGCGATTTCACGGCAGTTCGGGAGCTGGACCTTGAAGTGCCTCGAGGGAAGATCTTCGGTTTCCTCGGTCCGAACGGGGCAGGCAAGACGACCACGATACGGATGGTTTCGGGGGTCTTACTCCCCTCCTCGGGCCGGATATGGGTCGGCGGGGACGATCTCGCCGAATACCCGGAAAGGGCGAAATCCCGCATCGGGTATATACCCGACCGACCTTACCTCTACGAGAAGCTCACCGGGGCGGAGTTCCTTCGATTTGTGGCCGGCCTCTGGGGGAAGGACGGAGCCGAATCCGAGGCTCGGGCTCAACGACTGATGGAGCTCTTCAATCTGGACCAATGGAGTAACGAGTTGGTTGAAAGCTACTCCCACGGAATGAGGCAAAAGCTCCTGATCAGCTCAGCCCTTATCCACCAGCCGGAGCTCATCGTCGTCGACGAACCGATGGTTGGGCTCGATCCGAAGGCGGCTCGGATCCTGAAAGATCTGTTCCGCACCTATGTCCGGAATGGGGGCTCGGTGTTTCTCTCCTCCCACACGCTGGAGGTTGTGGAGGTCCTTTGTGACCTACTCGCGATCATCCACGAAGGAAGGGTCATCGCCAGGGGCACCATGGAGGAACTCCGGGAGCAGGCTGAGGCCGGCCAGGTCGGCCTCGAGGAGATCTTCCTCAAGGTCACCGGAGGAGACGAGGTGGCCGAAGTGGTCGCCAATCTTCAGGACGGCGAGTACTGATGCAGGGTCTCCAACCGGGAACGGCCGGCATCACCTGGCTTCTGCGTCCAAAGGTGACCGGTAAGCTGGCCCGTGCCAGGACAGACCAGGGCCGGGTCTTCAAGACGGTCGTCTTGGGTCTGGTGGGACTGTTCTTCTGGGGAGTGATCTTTGGAGTGATCTGGAGGATGCTCCTCTACTTCCGAAATACTCAGGGGGTAGGGGACCTCCTGGCCGGGAAACTTCTCGGCCTGGCCCTGCTGGTGTTCATGGGGATTCTGCTTCTTTCGAATGTCATCACCTCCCTCTCCACCTTTTTCTTGGCCCAGGACCTCGACCTTCTGATGGCTTCCCCCACCGACGCATTGAAGGTCTATGGGGCAAGGTTGGTGGAGACCATCGTGAACTCATCCTGGATGGTCGCCCTCCTGGCGGTGCCTCTCTTTCTGGCCTACGGCGTTGCATATGGTGCAGGGGCGACCTTCTACGCACTGGCTCTGCTGGTGATGGTGCCTTTCCTTGTTCTCCCGGCTGTTGTGGGAGCAGCGGTCACGCTCGTACTGGTGAACGTGTTTCCCGCGAGAAGGACTCGAGACCTGTTGGCTCTCATCGGGCTCCTTGCGGCTGCCGGAATTGTCGCCGTATTCCGGTTTTTGCGCCCTGAGCGTTTGGTTCGCCCGGAGGAATTCAGGGACCTTGTGGACTTCCTGGCGATACTCCGGACCCCGTCCTCGGTTTGGTTACCCAACGAGTGGGCCTCCAGCTCACTGATGTCGTTTTTGAACGGTTTTTTCGACCCGTTTCCCCTATTTCTTCTCCTTTCCACGGCTGCCGCCTTCCTCGTCATGGGATGTTGGCTTCACCTGCGCTTCTACCCCCCGGGGTTCAGCCGGGCCCAGGAAGGGGCGACGCGGAGGGAACACCGGTCCCGATCTCGATGGGTGGAAGTCGTGTTCAAGCGGTTCCCGGCCCGTACCCGGGTGTTGGTGGCGAAAGAGATCCGCGTTTTCTTCCGGGACTCGACCCAGTGGTCGCAGCTGTTCCTGCTAGGTGTCCTGGTCGTGGTCTACGTGTACAACGTGAAGGTCCTACCACTCTACACCGGGGAGCAGGTCTCCTTCCTCCTGATCAATGTAGTTTCCTTCCTGAACCTCGGATTGGCGGGATTTGTGGTTGCGGCCATCGCGGCTCGATTCGTATATCCGGCCATGTCCCTCGAGGGAAGGATGATGTGGCTTTTGCGGTCGTCGCCGCTGGATGTCAAAGCGCTGTTCTGGTCCAAATACTGGGTGGGAACCCTGCCCCTCCTGGCGGTTGCGGTTCCTCTCATCGTAGCCACGAACTGGATCCTGGAAGTCTCACCCCTGATTTTTGCCCTCTCAACCGGGACCATGGTGGTGGCCACGTTTACCCTCACCGCCCTGGCTCTGGGGTTCGGCGCCCTTTATCCCAACTATGAAACCGACAACGTTGCCGAGATCCCCACTTCTTTCGGTGGCCTGCTCTTTATGATGGCAGCCGTCGGATACCTAGCGGGCGTGATTGTCCTCGAGGCTTGGCCCGTGTACTCGTTTCTCTCCGCGAACCTTCGGGGGGAACCGGCCCGTAACTTCCTGACGCTCCCCTTCGTATTGGGGATCGCAGGGGCCACGACACTCTCGGCGGTTGCAATCGTGGTGCCCCTCAGGGCAGGGATGCGGAAGGTGGGAGCCCTGGACTTCCAATGATACAGGTGAGAAGATGGTGGAGGTCCTGCCGGCTCACGGACGAGAACGCGGTGCTGAGCGGAACGGACAGAGACTATGGGATCGGCTAAGCAAGGAGGAGCGCCGATCATGATGGAATCGATTCGACAATTCTTCCTGGCCAACATGGCCGAACCGGAAACCACCGATGAGGAGGCTCCCCAGGCGGATCTCCGGTTGGCGGCGTGTGCACTTCTCCTCGA
>JABDNZ010000099.1 GCA_013043565.1 Gemmatimonadota bacterium
CGCCCGGAGGGTTGTCGCCGGCCGCCCAGGCCCTGGTCATGTCGAGGACATGGCCTTCCACCGTGCGGTCTGCGAGGACGACCGTCCCCTCGTGGATCCGGAAGGTTTGGGCCCGCTGTCCCGACCACTCCACCAACAGTTCTCCCAGGTTCACCTCCAGGTTTCGGCCCCCGTCCTCGAACAAGATGGTCTCCAGGGCGTCCTCCAGTCCCACTATCAAGCGCACAGGACCGTGGGGCAGGATTCGCCAGGGTGCCGAGCTCGGGGGCGCTTCCCAGCGATCGTAGAGGAAGGGGTCCCACTCGTCACTCCGCGCCAGCCATCCTCGAACCTCACGATCCACACCATCCGGTTCCGTCCTGGCAGAAAAAGACCAAGGCACCAGCAGGGTGCTGTCGCCCTGGAAGGTAAGGAACACGATATGCCTTTCGTAGCTTCGACCCTGGAAGTTTCGGGAAAGCTCGAGTGAGTCGGTTTCGGGGACGTCGGTACCTGTAGCCGCCTCTTCCCCGGGCCCGCAGGCCGCCAGGATAAAGATCGCCAGAAGGCTGGTGCGAATGAGGGGCACCGTGGGGTCGAGGATCTTTCCAGGGCCGGCCCCGGTGCGCTTGTCCAGGACCCGGAAGAACCTCCGGATTCGTCGACTGTTGCGTCCGAAATCCCCTCTCTCCGTCCCTGAGATCGAGGACAGGTCGACGCGGGTTTGCCCGTTCTCGTCGAGAGACATGCGGATCTCGATCTTGTCGACGGAGCCTAGAAGCGGGACCCGGCAATCGGCCTGCAAAATGCCAAGGTTCTCGTCGGACAGGAGGGTTACCCAACTCCTGAGACCTCCTCCGGCCATGTCGACTGCTGCGGCCCATACCTGAGCGAAGGGAATTGCGTATGTGCGACCCCGCAGCCGTGGGTCAGGGTGTTCCGGATGGGTGTGGGCCTGGTTCTCGGTAAAAGCAGCCCGAATTCCTCCGAGATTCAAGAACCTCCCTCCAGGATCCGGTATCTGATGCTAACCGATGCGGAAACGAGGTGTTCTCCTGCCTCGACCGGAGTCGTCGCTTCGGCCGATGCCCTCAGCATCATCCCTCCCGGGGATCGGGGGCTTGGCGCTGTCGCTCCCCCCTGTACCTCGACGGCTATTCCCAGCCGTACACCCATGGCCGAAGCGATGGTTTCTGCCTGCTCCCGGGCGCCGGCGACGGCCTCTCGGAGGGCTTCGAGGCGAGCCTGCCTCGTGTCGGAAGCTTCGAACTGTAGGTTCGCCACTCGGTTTGCACCGGCCTCAACCGCTCTATCCAAAATGTGTCCAGTGGCATCGATGTCGGGAACGGTTACCCGGATGTTGTTCTGGGCCCTATACCCGGATATGGACCGGGTGCCGGATCCGTCCCTGGAAACCTGATATTCCGGTCGGAGAGTGTAGCCGTACGTGTCGATCTCCAGACCCGAGATCCCAGCACCGCGAACGGCAGAGATCACGTCTTCCATCTGTCCGGCATTCGTCTCGGTTGCCTCCCCTGCCGTTGCTCCTTCGGTCTCCACGATGAAGCTGATCAGGACACGATCCGCCGGAACCGTGATCTGGGCTTGGCCGGTCACCTGAATCGTTCCGCCCTCCTCCTGAGGGGCGAGTTGCCGAGGACTTGGGGCGGGTTGAGCGATTGCGGGAGTGCAGGATGAAAGAAGCAGGAACGGGGCGAGCAGGAGAGCCCAGGCATGGGTGAGAAGACAACTTCTTTCCGTGATTTTCATCTTGGCCCACTCCTGAAAAATGGCCATCCGGTGGAGTCTGGAACAATATAGCGTCTGAGGCCAGACGCGCCCCGGTTTGCTCCTTCCTTCCCGTCCCCATATACTCTGGCCGCAAGACCACTGATTCAAAGAAGCTCCACCCGAAAAAACGAGCACCTACCATGAAGGCAGTGATTCCCCTTGCCGGCAAGGGGACCCGGCTCAGGCCTCATACGTACCTGACACCGAAACCTCTCTTGCGAGTGGGTGGCAAGCCCGTGATGAGCTATATCCTCGACGACCTCCAGGAGCTGGGGGTCGAGGAAATCGTATTTGTCATCGGGTACCTCGGGGACGTCGTAAAGGAATACATGGCCGAGGAATATCCCGACATCCGTCCCGAATACGTGGTCCAAGAAGTTCAGGATGGGACGGCCGGTGCCGTAAAACTGGCCGAGCCGTTTGTCCAGGACGAAATGCTCATCCTCTTTGTCGACACTCTATTCGATGCCGATTTATCCATCACGAAGGGGTTGGCCGAGGAGTGGGCCGGGGTGATATGGGCCAAGGAGGTCGAAGATTACCAGCGCTTCGGAGTGATCGTCACCGACGACGACGGAGCTATGACGAGAATCGTGGAGAAGCCGGAGGAGCCCATTTCCAAGCTGGCGAACATCGGGCTCTACCATATCAGGGACCGGGATTTGCTTTTTAAGGGGATCGACGTCGCGCTGAATAGTCCACCAGGCCCTTCCGGCGAGTTTTACCTGACCGACGCTTTCCAATACATGGTCGATCAGGGGTCCAAGATTCTCACCGCCCCGGTCGAGGGCTGGTACGATTGCGGTAAGCCGGAGACGCTGCTGGAAACAAACGCCCATATTCTCAAGACGACCCGTGGTTGGATATCCCCGTCGGCGGTCGTGGATGCCACGGTCCTCGGAGAGAACACTCGAATCGAGGACGGTGTCGTGTTGGAGGGGAGCACCATCGGTACGAACGTCACCGTCGAAGCCGGGGCAAGGATCGTGAACTCTTCGGTCAGGAACTCCATCATCGGTCCCGGAGCGGTCATCGAGAACTCGGTCCTTCGGAACTCTTTGGTCGGGGGTCACTGCACGGTTCAGGGGTTTGATGGGAAGCTCAGCGTGGCGGACCACTCCCTGGTTCGTCACTAGGAATCCCCGACCGAAGAAAAGCTGAGATCAGGAGCCATCCGAGGCAGAATCAGGCTTCTTCAAGGAGGAGAACGGTCAGGAGGGCCCGGAAGATCCCTTCCGGGCCCCTCGTGTTTTCGAACCATTCCTCGACCGTGTGGACTCCACCGCCCCGCCCCCCTGCACCGAGGGTGATGGCAGGAATCCCCAAAGACATCGGAAGATTGGCATCCGTGGACGAGGCGATGAGTTGCGGCTTTTCCCCGACGTGGCGCGTGGCCTCCATGGCGGCCTGGACGAGCATGTGAGATGGGTCTGTGACGCCGGCGGGCCGTCGTCCGAGCTCCTCGATCTCCAGGCTGAGGGTGTTGGTTTGGCTTTGGCTGTTCGAGGCTTCTTCCAGCTCCTCTCGGCAGACCTCCCTCACGGTCCTTTCCAGGGTCTCCAGTTCGGCGGCATCCACACTCCGAAGGTCGACCTCGAACCAGGCCTCCTGGGGAATGGAGTTGATGCTTGTCCCCCCTGCCCATCGGGCGACCGTTAGAGAAGTCTTGGGGTCGGCCGGGAGAGGAAGGGACCCCAACCTCGACACGATTCGCCCCACCCTATGGATGGGGTTTGGCCGGCCATAGTCCGTCCAGGAGTGTCCCCCCCGGCCACGAACCGTGATCCTGAGGCGGGTCGATCCCACGCCCCGGTGGATGATCCGGTCCAACCCGACACCGTCCAGGGAGATGAACCCGAAAACGGGGGCGAGCGGTGATTCCGCTCTGAACAGATGCCGTACTCCGCGCAGATCACCCTGACCCTCCTCCCCCACCGTAGCCACGAAGAGAACCGGCCTAGTCAGTGGAACGGGGAGCTCGGATATCAATCGGGCGAGGGCCATGACCGCTGCCAAGCCCCGTCCGTCGTCGGTGATCCCAGGTGCGCAGATTCGGTTTCCTTCGAACTTCGGGGCTACGTCGGTGCCCGCCGGGAACACTGTATCGAGGTGGGCTGAGACGACGATGGCCTCGGCATTCGACTGCTTGCCGCCGAGTTTGGTGCCCCCTGGGGGCCAGTGCGCAATGACGTTTCCTGCCTCGTCCGTCCGGATGTCCTCGAGCCCCAACTCCATGAAGAGCTCCGCCACTCGCTCCCCCCTGGGGCCTTCACCGAACGGGGGTGCGGGGATGGCCGTCAACTCCAGCTGTCGGGCAAGTACCCACTTGTCCATCGCTACAACGACGGGCCACAGGTCTTGGGCACGGTGCCGTGCCAAGAGTGGGTGTTTCCCAAAGTCCGTTCCTCCGGGCGGCTCTTCCATGGACGAACCATGGCCCAGCACCCAGAACCATGTCAAATGGCATTGCGGCTCTGGAACTGTCCGGTTCTTTTTCTGGCATCATGGCCAAGAAGAAGACGCCGCCCGTAGGGGCACGACCTTCCGAGTCCGAACGGGTGCTGGTCGTCGAGGATGAGCCGGATATCGCTGCCCTTATCGCATACCAGCTCACTAGGGAGGGGTACCGGGTCGAAACGGCCAACACTGGGACCGAGGCCCTTGGCGCAGTGAGCCGCGAGGTCCCGGACCTGGTGGTTCTCGACCGGATGCTCCCGGGCCTGTCCGGTGACGAGGTACTGGCTTCCCTGAAGGGGGAAGCGGCCACCAGAACGATCCCGGTTCTAGTCCTTACTGCGAAGCGGGAACAGGAGGATCGCATCGAGGGGTTCGAACTGGGGGCCGACGATTACCTGACCAAACCCTTCAGTCCGAGGGAGTTGGTGTTGAGGGTCAGGGCGATTCTCAGGAGGACCAAGGAACCGGCAGCAAAGTCGGGAGGGAGGGTCCTTCGGGCAGGTCCCGTGTCCTTGGACGTGAATTCTCACCAAGCACTCTTGGATGGAGAAGAGCTGAACCTCACCCCGACGGAGTTTCGTCTTCTGCGCTCCCTTTTGGAGAGTAAGGGTCGAACCCAGAGTCGTCAGCAGCTGCTCGAAAGGGCATGGAGCGTGGACTCACACCTTTCCGACCGTATCCAGACCCGGACCGTCGACATGCACGTACGACGCCTCAGGGCGAAGCTCGGGGAAGTGGGGGAGTGGATCGAGACCATCCGGGGGTTCGGATATCGCCTTCGGATTCCGGAGGACGCGACCTGATCTCATTTCCAACGATCCTCCTCCTCGGAGTCATCGCGCTCATTGTGTTGGGGTCGGCCCTCCGTCATCGGCGTGAGCTGAATCGTCGCCTGCGGGCTCTGGAGGGTGAGCGGGATAGGCTGAAGGCTCTGATCGATTGGATCGGCGAGGCGCTCCTTGCATTCAGTGCCGATGGCAGGGTCCTCAGGGCAAATCAGGCTGCCATCAACCTTCTGGGCATTCCGCACCCGACCCCTGGCGCCCACATCGGGGACCTCGTCACACATCCTGGCCTACGGAAGCTTCTCGAGGAGGCCGTGGACCAGCCCTTCTCGGATCGGGATTTTTCCCTAGGAGCCCGTCGCTTCCTCGTCTCGGCGAGGGCCGTGGAGGGCGGGGGGACCGTCGTCAGTTTCCTCGACGTCACCGAGATTCGCAGGTTGGAGATGGTGCGGCGTGATTTTGTTGCCAACGTGTCCCATGAAATGAAAACCCCTCTTACATCGTTGAGGGGGTTTGCCGAGACTCTGCTAGAGGACGACCCACCCGAGACCCTCCGGCAGGACTTTCTTGCATCCATCAGGTCGAACGCCCTCCGACTTCAGAACCTGGTGGACGATCTCCTGGACCTCTCGCGTTTGGAGTCCGGGGGGTGGGTGGCCAAGCGGGAGATCGTCGAACTGGGACCGGTGATCGAGGACCTTTGGGAGGAGTTCCGGGAGAAGGCGGACTCTCGGAAGCTGACGTTCTCGTTGGAAGGTGATGCCGCGGTGCCGGCTGATCTGGCCGGCGTGATCCAGGTGTTCCAGAACCTGATTGCCAACGCCATCCGATACACTCCCGACGGTGGATCCATAGCCGTCACAATCCGGCCGAAAGAGGCCTTCACCGAAGTCGAGGTGCGGGATACCGGAATCGGCATCCCGGATTCGGCACTTCCCAGGGTCTTCGAGCGTTTCTTCCGGGTGGACACGGCTCGTGCCAGGGCGGAGGGGGGAACGGGCCTCGGCCTGGCCATCGTCCGACACCTGGTGGACGCCATGGGTGGGAAGGTCTGGGCTGAGAGCCGCCCCGGGGTGGGTACCAGCTTCTTCGTCAGGTTTCCGACGTAACTTTCCGTTGCGTGATCGGGCGTCAGGGGAGTACCCTGTGGAATGCCCGAAAACACCGACCTTCCAGCAAATCGAGCTTCCGAACCTCCGGACGATTTCGGGGCGTCGGGGCCCTTTCAGGAACATGGGGCGGCCGTCGAGGAGCTCCTGGAATCCGTCGGTGCCGAAACCCAACCGGAACCCGCTCGTCGCTTAGCGGGGTTGAGGGGAAGGGTGGCCCTCGTGACGGGCGGATCGTCCGGGATCGGGAGGGCCATCGCGTTGTCCTTCGCGGAGTCTGGGGCACACGTAGCCTTCAATTATCTCAACACTGGGCCGGAGGCTCAGGAGTTGGCCCACCAGACCGCAGCAGAGCTTCGGTCTCTCGAGGTTCGGATCTTCTTTCGCCATTGTGATGTCAGGCGGCCGGATGAAGTGAATTCCTTCCTTGCCGAGGCGGTGGACCGCCTCGGGGGGCTCCACTTCCTCGTGAACAATGCTGGCATCGGAAGGGACCGGGCCCTCTGGCGGATGGGTGACGAGTCGTGGAGCGCGGTGATGGATACGAACCTCAACGGCGCCTTCTACTTCACCCGGGCTGCCGCCCCGACCCTCAGGGGGCAGGAGTGGGGGAAGATTGTGAATGTGGCCTCGGTTCACGGAATCCGGGGTGAGTTCGGCCTTTCCAACTATATCTCCTCCAAGGCAGGCCTGATCGGGCTCACTCGAAGCGCGGCCCTCGAACTGGGCCCCAAGAACATCAATGTGAACGCGGTGGCTCCCGGGTACATCCGCACCACCCAACTGACCGAACAAATTCCTGCCGAGATCATGGATCGGGCGAGGGAGAAAAGCGTGCTTGGGAGGCTGGGTGATCCTCAGGACGTGGCCGAACTGGTGCTCTTCCTATGCTCCGAGGGCGCCCGGCACATCACCGGAGCCGTCATCCCCGTGGACGGTGGGTACCTACTCTAACAACATCCCTTCTCAGGGTGGAGGTGGTTGAATGCTGGCGGTTCTCCTGGTATCGGCGATCGTGCTTTTTGTTCTGGCCTACCGGATCTATGGGTCGTGGATCGCCAGGAAGCTGAACCTGAACGACGACTATGCGGTTCCTTCAGAGGTCATGTACGACGGGACCGATTATGTGCCTGCCAAGACCCCAGTCCTTTTCGGCCATCACTTCAGCTCCAT
>JABDNZ010000305.1 GCA_013043565.1 Gemmatimonadota bacterium
CTCCGGGACCTTCAGCCAGATCCGCCCCGAGGCCATGACCTCGGTCAGATCCGTGGTACCCACCCCGACCGAAAGCACCCCAAACGCCCCATAGGTGCACGTGTGGGAATCGGTTCCGATGAGGAGAATGTCCGGCTCCAGGAGGCCTTCCTCAGGAAATAGCACGTGACAGATCCCCTGACTCGTGAACGGCGCCAGGGGTAAGAAGGCGTGGGGCAGATCCTGATCTTCTACAAACCGGGCCACGCCTTCAGCCATCTCCCGAGACCGCCCATCCTCCCGAATGAGGGCGATCTGGACGGTATGGTCCACCGTGACCAGAAGCTTCTCCTTATCCCAGATCTTGAACCCCTCTCCGTACGCCGCCTCCAATTGCTTCGCGGCCACAGGGAGGACGAGCTCGTGGGTGATGGCTTTGTCGACGTCAGCGAAAACGGTCATCCCGGGCTGCACGTAATTGAGCCCCGCCGCCTTTGCCAGGATTTTTTGGCCGTGGGTCATGGGCCTGGGCTCGGCACTAACCTGGGGCGCCTCCTTCCCACTCTTGTTGAAAGCCGTCAGGCCGCCCGATTCGATGATCGTCCGGTGGATAGGAGCCAGGCCCTCCCAAAAGGAGTCTTCAGACGGGTCCAGGCTCACAGATTCTCCGGTAGAGACGCCCTCCACCATTTCAGTATTCCGAGACAGGTAGAGGCCACAATTCACCGCATTCCGGTAGAAGATCCGGGCAAAAGACCGGGCCACGATAGCCTTGATACCAGCATGGATGAGGGCCATCGGTGCCACTTCCCTGGAGCTTCCACATCCGAAGTTCTCACCGGCCACGAGGATGTCGTACCGACCGGGATTGAACGCCACGCCGCCTGGGCTTTTGGACGGATGAAGGTCCTCGAGAGCATACTGTCCAAGGCTCTGAACGTCTGTTGTCGCGCAGTACCGAGCGGGGATGATCTCGTCCGTATTTACGTCGTCCCCGGCAACAAACACGGTCCCTTCTATGGCCTCAGACATCGATTCTCCCTAGTAGGCGTCTTTCCGACGTATCAGGTCTCTCACTCGGCCCGGCGTTATGGGAAGCTCGCTCACTCGGGCCCCGATGGCATCGGAGACGGCATTGGCGATGGCGCCGATGAGGGGTAGCGTGGACCCCTCTCCGCACTCTTTGCCGCCGTACGGCCCTCGGGGCTCGAAGGATGGCACCACCGTAGAGTCCATCTCCGGAGCATCGCAGGAAGTGGCGATGAGGTAATCGTGGAGGCTCGGGTTCTTGATCCGACCTTCATCGTCGAAGACGACATCCTCCAGTAAGGCCTCAGAGAGCATCATCACTCCCGCGCCCTCGCACTGACCCTCCACCGCCATGGGATTGATGGCCGTTCCAACGTCATGGGCGTCGGTAAGTCTGGTGACGGTGACCTTCCCGGTCTCCATGTCGACGTCGACCTCGGCGACACAGGCCGAGAAGGAGTAGGCGGGAGACGTCCCAACGGTGGAGCCTTTGTGTTTGCCTCCGAGGTCCTCCGGTGGCGAGTACCATCCCTTACCCACCAGGGGCCCCTTCTCCGAGAAGTGCCTGGCAGCGGCCTCCGCCCAGGGGACACTCCTGGCCGGATCGTCCCGAACAAAAACCCCACCCCCCCTGGCATCCAGCTCCTCGGCAGGAACTTCCAGGATCCCGGCGGCCGCCTCCAGAACCTGTTCTTTCACATCCTCCCCGGCCATTCTGCAGGCGTTCCCGCCCATGAGGGTCACCCGGGACGAGTAGGTCCCCAAACCCCGCGGGGTGGTCTCCGTGTCGGCTGCCACGATCCGCATGATGTCGTACTCCACCCCCATGGCCTCGGCAGCCACCTGGGTCAGGACGGTGTTGGATCCTTGCCCGATATCGGCTTCCCCGGTGAACAGGGTCGCTGCCTTCCCGTCCTCCGTGACCCTGATAATGGCGTTCGAGTGGGGAAACTTGGATCGGTAGATGGGATACCCGGCGCCGCTCACGAAACCGCCGCATCCTACGCCGATCCCCTTCCCTGGCGGGAGCTTCCCCTTCTTACCGACCCACCCGCTCCGATCCCGAACCACTTCCAGGCAGGCTTCCAGCTCGCATGAGCCAACCTCCAACTCGTTGACGGTCTGGCTGTTGGGCTCCATGGCGTTCTTCAGCCGCATCTCGATGGGATCCAGTCCCAACTCCTCGGCAAGCATATCCAGGACGCCTTCAAATGCGAACCTGGGGTGGGGGCACCCGTGGCCTCGCATGGCCCCGCAGGCGGGGAGATTCGTGTACACCCTATATCCGTCATACTTGAAGTGGGGGATCTTGTAGAGAGTGGGGACCATGGCTCCGGCGTAGTAGACCGCCACGATCCCGAAGGAGGAGTAAGCCCCTCCTTCCAGGACGGCCTCCTCCTGGACCGCCGTGATGGTGCCGTCCTTCTTCGCCCCGATCTTCATCTTCACGAATTGCTTATGGCGGCCCCGGCCGTGGCGGATCATCTCCTCCCTGGTATACCGCATTTTCACCGGTTTCCCGGTCTTACGGGAAAGAAGGGCTGAGCAGATCTCCAGCGGATTCACCTCGGCCTTCCCACCAAACCCGCCACCGCAGTGGGTCATCACCACCCGGACATCTCCCTCGGGAAGATCCAGGAGCCGGGCTAGTTGATGCTGGACGTAGTGGACCACCTGGGTGGCGGTCCACATGGTCAGCCGGCTGTCCGACTCCCACCGGGCGATGGCACAGTGGGGCTCCATGGGTTGCTGGTAGACGCGGTTGCCGACGAAGGTATGCTCCTTGACAAGGTCTGCCGCTGCGAAACCTTCCTCCACGTCCCCGAAGTGCCAATCAACCCGGGTGTTGATATTGTTCTTGAACCGCGGGTGGTCGTGAAGCTGGGGAGCACCGTCCTTCATGGCCTCGAAGGGATCGAAGACTGCTGGGAAGACCTCGTAGTCCACCTCGATAAGGTCCAAAGCCTCGAGGCACGTTTCCTCATCGACGGCGGCGACTGCGGCGATCTCGTCACCGACATACCGGACCCGGTCCTTGGCCAAGACCTGCTCGTCGTACCGAGCCGGGCTCACCCCATAGAAG
>JABDNZ010000306.1 GCA_013043565.1 Gemmatimonadota bacterium
GGGAGGAAGTGACGGGGGGCCAGGTCATCGCACTGAGCGGACGCTCCGGGAACGCCACCGGCCCCCACCTACATTTCGAAGTGTGGCGGCACGGCCGGGAGGTCGACCCGGTACCACTCCTGGGTGGCTTCCCCCATCGAGGTATCTGATTACCTCCCTCCCCGGCCCAGCCGCCAAACCTTGGCCCACCTTTCGGGCATACCGTCGGGGCAACGCCCCGTGTGTGGTTCAGTCGCCGGCTTTCAGCTTCTGCACCTCTTCGGCGATGCGGGGCACGACCTCGAAAAGGTCTCCCACGATCCCGTAGTCAGCCACCTGAAAGATCGGGGCATCGGGATCTTTGTTCACGGCCACGATCGTTCCGGATGTCCGCATTCCCGCCAGATGTTGAATCGCCCCGGAAATCCCCAGAGCGAAGTAGAGCTTCGGCGCCACAGTCTTTCCGGTCTGGCCCACCTGTTCGGAATGGGGCCGCCACCCAGCGTCCACGACGGCTCGGGAGGCGCCAAGCGCTGCATCTTCTCCCAGCGCGTCCCTCAGGCCCTCCAGCAATCCCCAGTTTTCGGGGCCTTTCATCCCCCGACCGCCGGTGACCACGACGGATGCCTCTGCCACGTCCTTCGAGCCCCCTCCCGAGGGTTGAAACTCTTTCAGCTGCATCGTCCAGGCCGTTGGGTCCAACCCTGCCAGGTCGAAAGCCTCGACGTCTCCGGCAGCGGGGTTTTCTTTGGCCGGAAACACATTCGGCCGGATGCTCACCAAAGCCGGGGAGGCCGAGAAGGTGACCGAAGCGAATGCCTTCCCTGCGAATACCGGCCGAACCGCCACGATCCCGCCTGATTCAACCTGGACGTCCGTGATATCGGAGGCCAAAGGGACGTCCAGAAGAGCGGCTACCCGCGGGGCGAGGTCCTTTCCCTGGGCTGTGGCACCAAACACAACCGCATCGTACCCACCAGCCTTCACAGCCGCGCTGACCGCATAGGCAAATCCCTGAGGGTGATACTCCACCAACGCATCCGACTCCGCGGCGAGTACCTTCCCAGCCCCAAAGCGCCCAAGGTCGGAGGCGGCCGACGACACACCTCCACCGCCGATTACCATCGCGTGGGCGGTGCCGCCCATTCCCTGAGCGATCCCGGCGGCCACGGAGACCACCTCAAAAGACACTCCCCGGATGTTCCCTCTTCTCTGTTCTACAACGGCGAGGACGTCGCCCATGTCCCTCTCCCTTACTTGGATTTCAATCTGATCAGTGGTCCTGGCTCACTCGGCCGGGACTCGGTTGTCAGGCCTTCGGGCCTTAAAGAGCTTTTGCCTCTTCTCGTAGCAGCCGAACCAGCTCAGGAGCCGCGTCGGGCCCCTCTCCCACCACTCTTCCCGCTGGGCGTTCAGGGGGATACGAAAGGTCCCTGACGTTCAGCCGGGATTCCCCGGGTTCGGCTTCTTTTTCCGATAGGGGCTTCCGTTTTGCAGCCATGATCCCCTTCAGGGAGGCGTAACGGGGCTCGTACTTCCCCTTCGTAAGGGTGATCACGGCCGGGAGGCCCATCTCGATGATCTCGGAGCCGCCCTCGACGTCTCTGCGGCAAGTCACCCTCTCCCCCTCGAGATCGAACTCCGAGACCGCCGTGGCACACGGAAGGTCCATGAGGGTGGCTGCCATGGGTCCTACCTGTTGCTGGTCCATGTCGGCCCCTTTCATGCCGAAAAGAACCAGGTCGGCGCCCATGCCTTTCAGCTCGGCGGAAAGGGCTTTTGCAGTGGCCAAAGCGTCTACCCCAGGGTTCCCTTTCAGCAGAACCGCTTCGTCCGCCCCCATGGCTAGACCTTGGCGGAGTGTCTCCTGGGTGTCATCCCCGCCCATGGAAAGGAGAATGACTTCCCCATCCCCAGCCGTTTCCTTGAGCTGCAGAGCCGCTTCGATGGCGAACTCGTCATAGGGACTGACGATGAATTTCACTCCATCGGGGTCGATGGAGGCGCCGTCCCCTCCGAGCCGGATCTTCGTTTCTGTGTCAGGCGTTCGTTTGATGCATACGACGATTTTCAAGGATCTGCTCCATTCAGGGCAGGGTCGATGGAAAGAACAGGCCGCAATCTAGAATAGCCCGCGTTTCGCTTCAACTCATGAAGGAAAGATCAGAGCGTGGCCCCCAGGATCCCGAAGCCGACGGTTGCCACCAACCCGGCTATGAGAGCGTAAGGAAGCTGGGTTCGGACGTGGTCGATATGGTCCGTAGCCGCCGCCATGGAGGAGATGATGGTCGTGTCGGAGATAGGAGATGAATGATCCCCGAAGATTCCTCCGGCCAGGGAGGCGGCAACGAAGGGAGCCAAGGGAAGGCTCATGACCCCTGCAGCCGGAACCGCGATGGGGAGCATGATCGCAAAAGTCCCCCATGAAGAACCGATGGAAAACGCGATCCCAGCCGAAACGAGGAAGACCAGCGGCAGGAAGGCCACCGGTGGGAGGACTCCCTGGGTGACTCGGGCGACATATTCCCCGGTGCCCAGTTCAACCGCCACGTCTCCCAACGCCAAGGCCAAAAGGAGGATCAGGGCCAAAGGGATCAGCCCCCCAGCTCCTTTCAACCCCGTTCGGGTGAGGTCGTCCAGCGAGGCCCCTCGCTGGAAGAGCAGCATGACCCAGGCGACCGCCAGACCCGAGAGCACCGCCCAGAGGACGCTGGTGGACCCCG
The DNA here is from genome assembly GCA_013043565.1 of Gemmatimonadota bacterium. Classification (GTDB taxonomy): domain Bacteria; phylum Gemmatimonadota; class Gemmatimonadetes; order Longimicrobiales; family Gaopeijiaceae; genus JABDNZ01. The sequence goes on from JABDNZ010000306.1 coordinate 2,703, forward strand.
ATCCGTCCATGAGGCTTCCGTTTCCCGTGAGGAAGAGGGAGATCGGCATCATGGCCACCATTACCACGATGGGGATGACCATGTTCACGGCTCGGGGCGGGATTTTTTCGTTCGGGGTGGGTGAAAGGATGGCCTCGTCGATCATTGGCTGGGCTTCGGGCCAAAGAAGCTGGCCGCCTCGGGTTCTCTCCTCCGCCTTCTTCATGGGGCCGATATCCAGGCCCCAGATTACCGTGGCCAGCGCCAAAAGGACGGCGGCCATGGCGTAAAAGTTGAAGAACACCGAGCGCAAGAAGAGACTCAGGGGGTTCTCGACTCCGAGTGAGGAAAGAATGCTCAGATTGTAGGCTCCCCAGGCGTTCAACGGTATCAAGATGCAGATCGGTGCCGAGGTGGAGTCGATGAGGTATGCCAGCTTCTCCCTAGAGGTCTTGAAGCGGTCGAACAACGGCCGGGAGACGGATCCAGCGACCAATACGGTGATGTTGGATTCGATGAAAATGACAACACCCAACAGCCACGCCAGGAACTGGGCCTTCCGGCTGGAATCCACCCATTTCCGGGTCTCGAGGTACTGGACGAAGCCTCGGACTCCCCCGGATGACTCCAGGGTGGCGATAAGAGAGCCGATTACCAGAGTGAAGAGGATTACCTTGGCGTCTCCCGGATCCGATAGGACCGCCACCGAGCCGTCAATGGATCGCGAGAGGCCGGCCAGCGGGTTCCATCCCTCCAAGATGGAGTACCCCAGCCAGATTCCGCCGGCCAGAGACAGGTAGACTTGCCTCGTGCCGATGGCCAGGGTGATGGCCAAAAGCGGCGGAAGAAGCGACACCCAGGTTGGATCGGTCATCCTGTCACTCTCTCCATTCTCAGAGGGCCTTCGGTGCGGGCCCGGCCATTGGTGGCTCCTCCAGCGATCGGGCTCCCGACCCGGAAACTTCCGGGTGCCTTCGAACGAAGAACCGGAGAGGCCATTCCGCGGCATGCCGGATCCCGATGCGGCCCGAAACCCCGACTTCGGTTTCCGGAACCCTCCAGCCGGCGGAGATGGTCATAGGCTCGTCCGTGAATCGGTGGCCGTTCAAATCGCCTTGGATTCCCATGGCCTGCCCTAGACGACCCGGGCCTGAGCAGAGTGGCATCCTCCCGCCTCTCCTCCGTTCCATGACCTCAACACCGGAAAGGGGATCAAGAGCCCTCAGGAGCACCGCAGCCGGAAAGCCGACTTCCTCCGTTACCACATTCAAGCACCAATGGATCCCGTAACTCCGATACACGTAAGCCTGCCCCGGGGACCCGAACATCGCTGAGTTCCGGCGTGTCATCCCGATCCGGGCTGCTGCGTGGGAAGCCGGATCATGGGGGCCGACATAGCCTTCGGTCTCCACGATCACGCCTTCTGAGACCTGGCCGCCCACGGCGGTTCGAAGGCGACAGCCCAGAAGCTCCCTCGCGACCGTTGCGGTCTCCCGGAGGAAAAACTCGGGGGGAAGGATGGACGAGTCCTCCCCCGAAAAGGAAGAGCGCCACGCCCAAGGCGTGACGCTCCCACTGCGGGACCCGGGCTCCCGCGGCTCTACAGGGCCACCTCTCCGACTCCCCGGCAAGGTCAGGGAAGGCCCGCAATCATGCAGGGGCCTCATCGGCACCGGAGGCTCTGCTGCGACCTCGAGTCCGTGTTCCCCTCCTGGTTTTTCGCCTAGGTTTGGACGCGGCCTTCTCCGGGGGGTTCTCTTCGACCGCGTCCCCCGGGTCGGTCCGGCCGGATCGCCGGGCCAAATCAGCCTTCCAACCTTCCAGGAGCTGCTCCAGCCGACCGGCCCGAAGCACTGAACCGAGGCGTTCCGGCTCGTTTTGGAGGACCTCGAAGAGGCCCGGTCCGAATTCTTCCACCAACCGCTCGGCCGTCTTACTCCCGACCCCCTTGTAGGAGTTGGTCAGATAGCGGATGAGAGCCGGTGGGTCGGTGGGGAGGCCCAGGGCTCCGATATCGACCACCTCTTCCGAAGACGACCGGGACTGGTCTGGTCCCGGCGTCGGCGATTGGTCCCGCGTCCTACTTCGGCGAGATCGCGAGATCCGAGGAGTGGTGGCCTTGGGCCCGGCTGAAGCTGGGTCGCCCCCCACGTCCATTGCCGATACGTCCGAATCAGGGGCTCTTGCACCTCCCCTGGTCACGACCTGGCCGTCCAGGAGAGGAGGTGGTCCATCCTCCTGCTTCCTGCCCCGGGACCCTCCTCGCCTCACGCCCAGGCCTCCCCGGCTGGAGTGGTCTGGGGAAGGTTTGTCGGTGGGCGCGCCCAATGCCTCCTCGGGGCCAGGGCTCGCCTCGTCCTTCTTCGGTGCCTCCTTCGCAGTCGGGGGCTTTTCCTGTTCTTTTGTTGCCTTCTGCCCGCCTCTTGCTCTTTTCCCCTTGGGAGCCTTCTCCGCCCTGGGAGAAACCTGGTAGGTGCCCTCATCCTGCTTCTCGAGGTCGATGACCTCGTGGTCGTGGGCTTGCCGCAAAAACCGGCTGAACTTCCCGAACCCCAACTCCCCCTCATCGAAGCTCGAGTCCAGTTCCAGGATTTTTCGTTTGAGATCCGAGTCCCTTACGCTTTCGACTCCCTCGTTTTCCGCACGGAGGGCCGACAGGGCTTCATTGAGGACCTCGTAGGCCCCCTTCAACGGATCATCCTTCCCGTCCCCACCGGGCCCGCCTGTCCCCCGTCCAGGGGCGGACTCCCGCCTCGATCCGTCCTTGGGGCCCTTTCGCGGTTCCTTCTTTGGTTTCCCTCGACCCCTGGCTTCGGAAGCAGGCGATTCCTTGAGCCTGCTTTTCGACACGTCACGACCGGACCGCTTCCTACCATCGTCCTTGTCTGGAGCCCGAGTGGGTCTTTGCCCGCCCTCCGAAGGGAGCACCTCGTATTGCCCGTTCTCGAGTTTTCGGAGGGTTACCAGTTCTCTCGATCCCGCTTCGGAAAGAAACCGACTGAACTTGGAGAACCCGAAGTTCCCCTCGTCGAAGGTAGGATCGATCTCGATCATTACCTGCTTCAGCCGATCCGACCGCATGACATCATCCCGAGAAGCCATCCGCTCCACGGACTGCTCCACCAGGAGCCACGGATCGACGGGTTTGTTGTCGGAGTCGGTGGTCTTTCTCAGGCCGGTGAGGGATGTGTAGGAGTAGTACTCGTCACAGTTCTGGACCAGGATGTCGGAGCTCGACTCCTGGATACCTACCCCGATTACGTATTTGCCGTACTCTTTGAGCTTCAAGACCAGGCTGGAGAAGTCGCTGTCCCCCGTCAAAAGGATGAACGTACCGATCTCCGGCCGGATAAAGACCAGCTCGATGGCATCGATAGCCATGCGGATATCCGTGGCATTCTTCTTCGAGCTCCCGTAAGCCGGGGCGAAGATCAGATCCACGGAGTTTTCCGACAAGGGAACGATATACTGGGGATACCGACGCCAGTCGGCATAGGCCCGTTGAACGGTCACCTTCCCCTTGATGATATCGGAGTTGAGGAGGTTGCTGAGCTCTTTGGAGAGGTCGCTGCGCATTCCCATCGTGACGTTGTCGAAGTCGATGAGAAGAGCGGCGTTCAGCGCTTCTGGTTGGGTTCCGGCCGCACCCTTAGCGTGGGGCGCCCGGGAATAGGGCGAACTCATTGTTCTACCATCTCGCAGTTTTAATGTTTTCTTTCCTTACTGCGAGACCTCTCCACCGACCCCAGTCCGTCGGATGAGATTTCCGAATCGAATCTGGGACAGGTCGGAGGGGCCTCGTCGGGCGTCAGCCCTCCCAGCTGGTGAGCTCGGCCCGGACCATCCGGGACAGCTCGATCCGCCGGGGTTTTCCGTTCCCCGTTCTGGGGAAATCGTCGAGGAAGCGAACCAGGTCGGGGACCTTGTAGTCCGCCAGCGTCACTCGACACCAGTCCACAACTTCGGGACCGGTCACGATCGCCCCCTCTACGGGAACGATACAGGCACAAACGGCTTCACCCAGCACCTCATCCGGAATCCCAACCACCGCCGCCTCACGGACCGCCGGGTGAACCTGGAGCCGGTCCTCCACCTCCCGGGGGTACACGCTGAAGCCATCTCGTATGATAACCTCTCTGCGCCTCCCCACC
>JABDNZ010000319.1 GCA_013043565.1 Gemmatimonadota bacterium
GTTCTACGTTGAGGGATCGTACCAGGAAACCGGTGCCGCACCGGTGGACCACTACTTCACCCGGGCCACTCAGGTCTTCGTGAGGGAGAATGGTGAATGGCAGGTCCGAGGAGCCCACTGGTCGCCCGTTCGGGGGGGGACCGGCACGGAACAGACTGCTATAGGCGGGTAGTTGGACTCCCGGCCGCCTCCCCACCTGACGGGGGGTGGCCGGGGCCGTATCCGTTCAGGTTGGGTCTACCGGCCGTTCTGCCTCTCGATCACGACGAATAGCCCCTGCCCGGCGGGAACGGTAACCGCTGAAAGGTCTATCTCGCCTCCCGCCTGAATGCCCTCCACAGACGGGGCATAGGCCCTTAGAACCGCTTCACCGGTGCTGGCCCCTGACTCCTCAGCTACCGTGCTGTCCGGGCCAACTCCGGTTTCCGGAGCTCCCACGTCGGCGAGGAAACCCAAAGCCTCCAAGTCCAGTTCCAAAGAGACTACCTCGTCCTGATCGGACCATGAGGCCAGGGCGACGAGGACGGCGTCGGGTCGGACATAGGTCGTCGCCAGGATCCGAGGATGATCGGTGGTCACGGGCGGGTCGTCCAACCAATACCCGTTCATCCGGCTGTCAGCGATGCCGAAGTCATTCATCATGGCCCAGACCGGCCGGGGGTCGTTCCCGCCGTATTTGCGGCCGGTCATCCCGTAGAGCATACCCCTGTAGGGATGGCCACCGTCCTGGAGCATCTCTCCCATCAGGCCGAAGGGGAGGCCGGAAACCTCCGTCATCCAGTAGTCCTCATCCAGGTCGTACTCGAAATACTCCCCGAACCAGAGACGTGAGATGAAGGGGAAGTGCTCCATGTAGAGCATGGCACTGTTGGTAAACCCGTCCCGGACGTTGAACTGGTTGGCCGAGTGGAGGTCGATGACCACCTCCTCCCGGTGTTCATTGAGAACCGTCACCAATCGCTTCACCGTCTCCCGGCTGAACGCGATGTCGTCCAGATAGAGCCCGTCGATGTGCTGGTTCTGGGCTAGCCAGTTCAGCCCCTCGATGTAGTAATTCGTCCAGCGGGAGGTGCCTTTGTTGAGCATGGCCGCGTCGTCCACCCTCCAGGCGTGCCAGGCAGAGTGGTAGTCCGATTCCATGTGCTCCTGCATCCAGGAGTGCCCTCCGCCTTCGCCGTCGTTCAGGATCTCGTCCCCCAGACTCCTGAATGCAAAAAGCTCGTGGGCCTTGTACGTGAGCTCCCGGATGGTGTTGTAGAGCTTCACCTTGATCCCCTTCTCGTGGGCTTCCTCGATATAGGCTTTCTGTAGGTCGAGGTTGAAGAAGGGATAGTTGATGTACGGGTTGATTTCGTTGGCGTGGTGGATGTTCACGACCGTTCCACCCCAGGCCTGAACTGAGTCGACCGGGACGTACTGGTGTACGAACCGCGTGTTGAAATGGGTCGCCGTGTCGATAGGCTTGAAGGGTGTGATGAGGAAGCGGATGTTGAGGTGCAGGGTGTCCCCTTCCAGGACCTCCCGAGGGCCTGAGTAGTTTTCCGCGGTTACGGAGATGAGTGGCTGGTCCGGACCATCCGGATCACCCGGTTCCCGCTCTTCGAAGACCTGGATGCCACCCTTTCCCTCGTTGTGCCAGGAAGGGGGCATGTTCAACGGCTGGTTCGTGTAGAAGTTGGTGTTCAAGGGTCTGACATAGTTCTCGTCCCGGAGGACATACTGAAGACCTTTGTGAACTCCTCCGAACCACACTCCCTCCTGATGGTTCTCCACTGCCCATTTCCAGTAGAGGCTATGGGGGCGTTTGCCCCCTCTTCGTCCCAGGCCCAGCATGTACTCGGCAGCGTCCGGGACGAGTGAAACCGGCAAAACAACGTCATCGATGGCGGCGTCGCTGGTGGCCGCCAGGGTGATGCGGAGGTCCAGCATCCCATCGTACTCCAGGGCCCCTTCCACGGTCATCTCCAGGTAGTCTGAGCTACTCGTCGTCGTCCACTCTGCCCGGCCCCTGGATACCTGCCTTACGGCGAACGGCGAGGGGGAGAACTCTTCTCGGTGGGCTCCGGGAGTGACGACCCTGAGCTCCAACGGATGGGCCAGTATGGGTTCCGGCTCCTCGGCGAACCCGGTAAGGTCGGGAGTGAAGTAGGAATAGATCTGAGCGGGTAGGCCGGTTGGGCCGAGCTCGACGCTCCGGCCGAGTATCGAAAGAGTGGGTACCGAGAAGGCCATCGGCTCGTTCACTGTAACCGGCACGAAGGGTTCGATGATGAAGTCGGGCTCGGACCCCACCCGAGAGTTCAACCAGGCCAGGCGGGTTTGAAGCTCCGGCTCGTTGTAACCGGAGTTCGGCGCCGTCTCATCGCGAACGTCCAGGGAAACCTGGATGGATCGGCTGCCGCGGTTGGACGACGCCACCGTGACGATTCCTGTCACGGTGGCCTGGCCCTGGTTCCCGGGCACCCCGACGCCGATCCAAATGGGCTGCACCGTCTCGGCCGGGACGTCGATCTCCTTGGGGAAGACCTGCCCCTTCTCGCCGATCCCGCCACAGTTGAAGCAGGTCAGGGACTCCGTCCAGGAGGGGGGAAATCCGTCGAAGCTTACGGTGAGGCCCTCGAGGGCCTCACTCCCCGATACCACTCCCAGTTGGAACGTGAACGCTTCGTCTCGGAGAACCTGGCTGGCAAAGGTGGAAAACGGCCCAGATGTTTCCGCGGAAACGTCGTTAATGGGTGTCATTGGCGAAGCGACCGCCCGCTGGACCCAATGGTGCGGAAGGAAATGCCGCATGCGTATGGGATAGTCCCGGTGTTCCGGAACCACGGCCCATTTCCCAGGCCGATCCTCGTGGCCGGCCACGCCCTCTCGGGCCTCCGACTCCTCAAGCCCCGGGTTTCCGGTTCCGCCCTCTCCGGCCGCGGGGAGCGCTTCCCAAAACCGAGCCTCCTCCTCCGGCGTGGCGATGACCTCCATGGGGAAGAAGGAGTGAAACTCGTTTACCGACTGGATATGGGTGGTGATGCCTCGTGGGAGTCCCCCAATGTCCAAGCTCTCGACCCCTGCCTCCCAACCCGGTTCGGGATCAGGGGCCAGGCCCCTCCAGGAGATGCTTCCCACGCCGGCCTGTTGGGCTCGAGACGGACTCGCGGACCCACCGGAGGCAGGGCTCACCGTGCCGCGAGCGGCGTCGAGGAGCTCATTAGGAGTTGGATAGGTAACCGTCGGGTAGTAGCCGCCGGACGATTGCCAGGGCAGGTAGTACACGTGGTATGAAGAGGACCCGGGGTTGGGCTGGAAGATCACGTCCCCGGAGGCGTTTTCGATCCGTAGCGCCAGCGCGTTCCTGACCACCTGCCCGGTCGCGGCGTCCACGACGATGATCCCCTTGGACCCAGGTGCCTGGTCCCGCCGGCGCCACGGTATCGTGACGGCGACCGCCTCCGCTCCCCGGAGAGATGCGGTGTCCGCGTCGCCCACCTCCACCACGGCTCTGTGATTTCCCCAGGAGACCCCCTCCTCGCCAGCGGGCAAATGCGGCTCCCAGTTCCCGGACTCCCATGCTACGCCGTCGATGACGGTCGCTGGTGCCGGGGCCCGGTAAAGATCGGTTGCCGGGCTTTCTGATATGTCCCCGGGCGGGCCTTCTGCCGGCTCACAGGCGGCAGAGAGGAGAAGAAGCGCCGCGAAAGTCCAGGTCAGGGTCGTCTTTTTCATTCCCCGCCCCCCCTCAACTTGAGGGCCCTTTGGATCAACTCCTTCTCCACTCCTTCTGGGGACCTATCCGCCATGGCCTGGACCTCCGCCGGTGTGGGCGAGGCCATCTCTCCAGCCGCTACGTTCCCCAATCGTCCCTCCACCTCGGCCAGGATGAACCGAACCAGGCCCTCGTCCGGTTCATAGGGCCGCCCCTGGCCAAGAGACTCGGGCCATTCGAGGGCCGCCAATAGATGCTCCTTCGCTGCAGCCGTTGCGCCCCGGTCCAATGCATCCAGCGCAGCCATCACATGGGCTTGTTCATACAGGTGATGACTCTCCCGGGCGTTCTCCGAAGGAAGCACGTGGGTGGACTCCAGAATACTGGCCGCCTCTAGCGCCCGCCCGAGGTTCAGCAGGGTTTTGGCCTGGAGGAGATCCAGGTTGAAGTCGTTGGGAAAACGGGACCGAGCCTTCTCGAGGGCCAGAAGGGCTCCTTCCCAGTCGGATTGCTCCTGATAGTGCCGGATTAGCCGTACATGGAGGATCCTGCTGTTCGGAGCCAAGTCCACCGCGTGTCTGAGGTCCGGGCCCGGGTCCTCTCCCCGGACTTCGCTCAACAAGTGCGCCCGAGCCGCATGGACGGGTCCGAAATCAGGTGCTCGGCCAAGGGCATTCAGAGCGCCCGCGGCTTCATCCTCCCTGTCCATCGCCCAGAGGTTCAGGGCATGGAGATATGCCCAGGCCCACTCACGGCTGTTGGATTCCGCCCACGCCAAAACCGGCAGGGTTTCCCGGCGGTACGGGAATTCGAAAGCCGGATCGCCCGTTTGCTCGAGAAGGGAGGGATCGTCCCAGAGCCAGGCGATCCAGGCTCGGTGGACGAGGGGTCGGGGTTCGTCTCCCCTGAAGAGCGTGAGGAGCTTCAGGGCGTCTTCTCTTTGACCGAGATTGGTATAGCCGATTGCGAGTTCCAGGAGGGTTTGGTCGGGGAACTCTCCGCCGAGGCTTTGAGCCAGCTTCGTCCCGGCCTCAGCGGCCGATACCTGTGGTCTACCGGCGGGACCCGCCGCTCCCCCGGCTGAAGCTGGGTCTTTGGTAGGATTCGCCGCCTGCTGCAGAGCCTGTAGGTAGGTCTCGGCCCTTACGAAGTGGTGTAGAGGGTCCAGGGCGACGAGCTCATCCAGAGCCTCCCCTGCCAGGGCCCCGTCATTTTCCTTTCTGCCGATGAGGGCCAAGGCCTGCCAGGCCGAGACGCTGTAGCGGTCAAAGTCCGTGGCTAGGCGAGCATACCTCGTGGCTTCGTCGTAGTCCTCTTCGACGATCATGATCTGAGCGAGGGCGACATAGGAAGCCGCCCGGTATCCCGTGGACCTGGCCGCCCAACCGAAGGCGTCTCGTGCGTCGGCAGGCCTCCCGAAAGCTCGGTAGATCGCGCCGGCGATGAAGTTGGCTTTGGCATCGTAGGCATCGAGCTGCAGAGCCCGGTTCACCCGGTCCAGCGCGACCCCGTAGGAAGCACTCCGGTACAAAAGCTCCGCCGATCCCAGGAGCGCATCTCGGTTCCATGGCTCTGCCTGCAATGCAAGCTCGAAGAGGTCTCGAGCCCGGGCGTACTCCCGCCCTTTCATCAACTCCCGAGCCTGAAACACCATGCGGTCCACTTCGGGGATGTCAGGAAAGGCGCCCGGGTCGGTGTCGAACGGGCGGTTGAGCCTGCGGGCGACTGGATCGGATGTGTGGTCCAGGTCCAACCCGGCCAGCTGGACGCGGAAGGGTTCATCCGACAAGACGTCGAAGCTCGCCGTGAGAGGCTTCAGGGGATCGAGGTTCACCGAGGCAGTAGCCACCAGCTCACCTCCGGACCAAACCTTCAAGGTGTCTTGGATGGTTCGGAAGGCGTGGACACCGATCTGGAGGAAGCCTCCCTCCTCCACGGCGTGGAGAGCTCCATCCCGGGAAGCGTCGGACAGGCCCCCGATCCCTTCCAGGGGAAACCAGGTCTCGGTCCACCGGCTGGCCGACAGGGGATCGAAGCCGGCCTGGGTAATGGGGTTCACATGGGATCCCGGAGAGTACTGGACGAACAATCGTCCGGCCTGGAATTCCACGTACTGACCGTCGGAATCGGTGAGCAGGTCTTCCCAAACCCCACCCTCACGAGAAAGGGCCCACAACCAGAGCTTCTGGCCGGGCATGTCTTCATATCGGGCCCAATGCCCGAAGCCGTAGTCCTCGTCGTGGTAATAACCCCCGAAGAAATCGTTCAGCTCCCCGACGACGTGGTACGACTTGTGGCCCTCGAATCGGTTGGCATCGTATAGGGACAGGTACCGGCCTTGGTCGTCCACCGGCCAGGCCTCCGCCTCACCCGAATGGCGGAGGTATGCATCACCCGGCATGGACATCTCCAGATCTTCCTGGGCGAACGCCGCCGCCGTCATCCAGTTGTAGTAAGGCTGTTCGAGGGGGGTGGGGTTGTACCAGAGGACATTGGTCTCAAAATAAGCTCTGTCGGCTGGGAGCCGCACCTCCACCCGCCAATGCGTTCGGGAGGGGAGGTCCATGGCCCCGACCCAGCAGCTCACACTGCCGTCCGGGTTTTCGACCAGTGTATAGTCGACCGGCGTTGCCGTGGACGGGGTGTGGCCGATGACGCCGAAGTTGAATTCGATGCCGCCCGAGGTCCACGGACCACGAAGGGATATGTTCCGGAACTTCATCACTTCGTTCCGATAAATGAACTCGTGTCCTGTTTCCTTTACGACGGCGCCCCAGACCTTCCCCCCGACCTCCGGCAGGACAAACACCTCGATCCATTCGTTCTCCAGCTTGACCACCTTCCATTCCTGTGGTTCAGAGGTGACGGAGTACCCTTCGAAGGAGTGGTAGGGATAGAGGCGGGGGTCCCTAACGAGAATCGGGACCGGGTTCGGTTCGGAGAACGGGTAGGTGTCGAGGGTCCGGATCTCTTCCGAGATTTGTGCGGTGGGGGCGGGCTCCTGGGCCCCGGCCTCATGAGCCAAGGGTCCAACCAGGAGCGCCACGACGCAGAGACGGGGTCCAGTGAGCCGATTCCAGGACATAAAGGTGCCGTATCCTTTAGAAGTATTTTCTGAGTTCTGCCAGGACCCGATCCCGGGCCTCCATCGCCACCGAACCCACCGCCGGGGTGGAGCCGGGAAAACTCCAGAGGTGAGCCAGCTCCAGCTGAGCGTCTTTCGAGGACCCCGACATCAGGACCTCTTCTCGGGCCAGAAGAGGTGTGTACCACTTCGGGTTGCCGGCTTCGTTGAGGGGCGCGGCCAGCGGCTCTCCGTCCGTTGTCGTTCCGATGACCACCCAGGGACGTTCACCCTGGTATGTGGTCGCGAGTGGCCCACGCTCAGGGTCGATGACCAGCTCCCCGGGCCAGATCACGTCCCAAACCCTGGGCCCCACACCAATAGCCTCCCCCAGAAGGATTCGAGGATCTCCACCGCCCTCGGATTCGACCGTGAGCAGGTCCTCGCTGAGAGCGGCTGCAAAGGCGAGATCGCCCTCGGAGAAGCCCAGCAGCTGGGTGTGGGGACTGTGTCGAGCGAGCAGGCCCGCGTCGTGGACGGCGATCAGGAGCACTGCGTCCTCCGGCGGCCGGAACCTGAGCCGCCTGAAGGCCTCTGGCCGGATGGACACCTCGGTACCGGGAAGGAGAATGGGCATGGTTCCTAAAGCTGGGGTCACCCTCGGCATTCCGTCCAGATGTGACCCTCGCCGCTTTCCTCTTGCCCCCCGTCCTTTCCTCGCCCCATCCTCATCCCCCGTGAAGTCATTCTTTAATAACAAAAAGCGTCTGGTTTGCCACGGAGACACCCATGAGATTGCCCTCGCTCCTTTCCGGCGTCCTGGCGGTTTTGGCCGCCGGCCTCTTCACTTCCCCGTCCCCGATCGCGGCCCAGGAGGTCCGACGGGATACCACACCCCAGGGCCTCAAGAGGATGACGGTGGACGATTACGCCCTCTGGAGATCCGTGGGGCAGACGTCCCTATCACCGGACGGCCAGTGGGTGACCTATGCCTACGGTCGCCGAGAGGTGGACGACTCGCTGTTCATCAAACCCGTGTCGGGTGGGGATGCCCGGGTGGTCGTTCGAGGCAGTGGCCCGCGGTTCAGCGGTGACTCCAGATGGGTGGCCTATTTCGTAAACCCGAAGGGCGCGGACAGCCCGGGGAGCCGGCCCGGAGGGAGCGGAGGGCCTCCGGGGGCGCCTGGCGCCAGGGGCCAGGGAGGGGGCGGTGGTCAGGCTCGGGC
>JABDNZ010000101.1 GCA_013043565.1 Gemmatimonadota bacterium
GTGGAGAAATACTCCGCCAGTCCCGGGTTCATCTCCGTCATGCGGAGCCCTTGGGCCATCCGTTGCTCCAGGACACTGAATACGAAGGGGGCTCCACCCTCGCCTCGGTAGGCATAGCCTTCCATGAGTTCTTCCGGGTCCGACATGATCCGTATCCTGGGGCGGTCCGCATGGAAATCTTCCATGTCGAGCTTCAGATCCTCCAGGGCCTCCAGCCCCTCCAATTCGGACATCTTGAGCTCCACCAGCTCGTCGTCCGGTAGCCTCAGGGTCCATATTCCTTCCCCGCCCGGATCAACCCGGAGAACCCGCGGCACTCCCTCTTCGCCCCGTTCACCTCCCAGGACCATGACCGAAGGCCCTTCGATCTCCGCCGCTTCCAGAGTGACCGTGGCGGGTGTTCCCTCCCGCAGGTACCGAATTTCCACCTGATCCCCGGCTTCCAGATCTCCCGCCAGCGACATCAACCGCTGCACCGGGAGGGACTCACCTTCGCCAAAGTCTTCATCGGCTTCGCCTGGGATGGGCTCCGTCAGCCGATGTCCATCCAGGTGGGTGATGATGTCCCCCTCCCTGAGCCCCGCCGCCTCGGCCGGGGTGTCCTCCATGACCCCTTGGAGCCTGGCCCCCTGGCGGTCGGGCTCAGGCCCCTGGGTCCCGTCCAGGGTGACACCGAGCCGCACCCGATTCCGGATGGATACCACCATCTGCCGGATCTTCTTTTCTTGATCCATCACTCGTCGACGGGATTCCTCCATCTGGGCCATGGCTTCGGCCTGGGCCCTCATGCGTTGCGCTATGAAATCGCGCTGCGCGGAGGCCTCCTCGCCCTGGAACTGGGCGTGTTCCAGCTGAGCCATCGCCTGTGCGAGGACCTGTTCGAAATGTTCAAGGCGGGCAGTATTGGACGCCTGGGCAAGGACCGCCTCCATCCGAGCCAGCCGCTCCTCCTGGATTTCCTGGAGGCGGAATTCCAACTCTTGCCGTACCTCCTGCTCCCTCTTTCTCAGCTGTTCCGCTCTCTCCCGTTCCTCGGCCGTCTGGGCGTACAGGGAGCCGGAAACGGAAGGAAGGAATACTCCGAGGATCAGGAAGGAAATCCCCAGGATTTTGCATTGTGTCCTCATTGCACAGTACTCCGGATCGGCGTCGGGATCAGCCCGAAGGGATTCTTCGGGCCCGTTCAACCACTTCGACGATGGAGGATGAAGAAAGCGTTGCCCGGAATCAGCGGCCCCGGTCCAGGATGTTCTTCCGGAAGGCCTCGAAACCAGGTATGTCGGAGAGCTCCCCGTCCATGATGGCGGCGATTTCCTCGGCCCTTCGCCACTCGGCTTCGAGGGCTTCCAGCTCAGCCAACTCATCCAGAGTCATGATGAGACCGGCTCGGGCCTGGGAGCCCAGATCCCCGAGGGCGTGCCGGGCAGAGGCCAAAGACCCCAACAAAGCCTTTGGTCCCCCCATCGCATCCATCTCCAATGCGGCCCCGGTGGCGATCTGCCGCAGGACGGGTTGTGGCGTGACGATACCAAGCGCTACTCGGAGAACCGGCCGTGCCTCTAGGAGGTCCAGAACGACCTCCGTGTCGCAAATCGCGCAGACGGCCAGGACCGACGGACCATGGGGCCCGGCGAGGATCTCGATCCGCTGGAACTCCCAGGGGCGGAGAGCGAGGGGTCCGTGGCAGGAGGGACACACCGGGGCCAGAGGAACCTCCGAAAAGAGGTAGGTCAGGGGAGACGCCTGCTCGAGGAATGGCGACGCAAGCCATGGTTCCGACCGCAAGGCTCCCTCGAACCCCTTGTAGGGATCATATCCCCCGACCGGGGGAGATGGTAACCGAGACAGAAGGCGGGCCCAAAACCCCGGCCTGCTGGACTCTTCCGACGAGCGAGGGCCGTACCGCCACTCGACGAACTCGAGGCGGGGGGGTGCTCCGATCCGGATCAGTTTCCCGTCTTCTACGTCCACCAGACTGAGGTGGGTCGTGGTGGCAAGTACTCTTCCTCTCCTTCGGACGGCCTCCTCACAAGCTTCCAGGGTTTCCCACCGATCCTCCAGGGGTGTCAAAATCCATCTCGTGCAACCGGGGCACACGTTCCACAGGCGCCCCTTCCCCGGATCATAAGCCAGCCGATGGCCCTCCCCAGGGGCCCACGGCGGCCCCGGAGCCAGCGGCGACCCGCAAAAGGGACAGGTTCGGTCTCTTTGAGCTTCCACCTAGAGGGGAATGTTCCCGTGTTTTTTGAGGGGGTTTTCGTCTCGCTTGCTCCGAAGCATCTGGAGGGCGGAGATCACCCTGGGTCGGGTATCCCTCGGATCGATGACGTCGTCGAGGTATCCCCGGCTCGCTGCGATGTAGGGATGGGCGAACTTCTCACGGTACTCGGCCATGCGCTCCTCGGTGGCAGCTTCAGGGTCGTCGGCCTCGGCGATTTCCCTTCGGAAGAGGATTTCCACGGCCCCCTTCGGCCCCATCACCGCGATCTCTGCCGTAGGCCAGCCAAGATTGATGTCGCCGCGGATGTGCTTGGAGTTCATGACGTCGTAAGCTCCGCCATAGGCCTTTCGAGTGATCACGGTCACCTTGGGCACGGTGGCTTCGCTGAATGCGTAAAGGAGCTTGGCCCCATGGCGGATGATTCCACCGTGCTCTTGCCCGACCCCGGGAAGGAAGCCAGGAACGTCCTCCAGAATCAGGAGCGGGACGTTGAAGGCATCGCAGAACCGGATGAACCTCGCTCCCTTGTCCGAGGAGTCGATGTCCAGAACGCCTGCGAGCATCGCTGGCTGGTTTGCGATGATCCCCACCGGGGCACCGCCCAAGCGTGCGAACCCAGTGATGATGTTCCCCGCAAATCCCGCGTGGACCTCCAGGAAGAACCCGTCGTCCACCACGCACTCGATGACAGCATGCATGTCATAGGGGTGATTCGGGTTATCGGGTACGATCTCGAGAAGTTTCTCGTCGCGCCGATCCGGGGAATCCGTGGCCTCCACCGCCGGCGGAGGCTCCTGGTTGTTCTGCGGGAGGAACCGCATCAGCTCCCGGACGGCGGCCAATGTCTCAGGCTCCGAATCGTGGGCGAAATGAGCCACTCCCGACTTTGAAGCGTGGATGTCGGCGCCCCCCAAACTCTCCATGTCCACATCTTCGTGTGTGACGGTCTTAACGACGTCCGGTCCCGTCACGAACATGTAGGACGTGCCCCTGACCATGAAGATGAAGTCGGTGATGGCCGGGGAGTAGACGGCCCCTCCGGCACATGGGCCCAGCACGACCGAGATTTGAGGGATGACCCCGGAAGCCAGGGTGTTCCGAAGAAAAATGTCGGCATACCCGCCCAGGGAAACCACGCCCTCCTGAATACGGGCACCCCCTGAGTCGTTCAGGCCGATGAGGGGGGCTCCATTCTTGAGGGCCATCTCCTGGAGCTTGACGATCTTTTCGGCGTGGGCTTCCGAGAGTGAGCCCCCGAAGACGGTAAAGTCCTGGGAAAAGACGTAGACCAGCCTGCCGTGAATCGCGCCATAACCGGTCACGACTCCGTCTCCGAGTATCTTATTCTCTTCCAACCCGAACTCGGTGGACCGATGGGTTACGAACCGATCCAGTTCGACGAAGGACCCCTCGTCCAGAAGCAGGTCCAAGCGCTCTCTGGCGGACAGCTTCCCTTTCGCATGCTGAGCAGCGAGGCGTTTTTCCCCGCCCCCAAGTTCGGTTTTCCGCTTCAGCTCCTCCAGCCGCTTGAGCTTCTCGTCCATCGACATAGCTGGTCCGCCTAATGGATGTGGGAGGAAATGTAGATCAACTCGTGGTCTTGAATCCGGACGAGCTGGGGCACTCTGCGGATTCTATCACCTTCCACGGTGAGATGCCCGGTAGCGCCGGGGAAGTCCCGCGTTCGTCGAATGGCCCGGAGGAGATCTGCACTAGTCCGCGGGCCCTCCCGAAGGCCTTCGAGGATCAGGACCGCAGCGTCGTAGCCATATGCCGGGATCTCGCTCCGAAGGGACCTCTGAAACAGGGCCTCATACCTCAGCCGGAAACGGCGAAGGGCTTCGGTCTCATCCTGGCTTATGCGTGTCGTGGAGGCGATGACTCCGTCTGTATGCCTGGAATCCACGTCCAGGACCACTGCGTCATCCGTCCATCCGCGGGTGCCGAGGAGCTGGATTCCAAGGGTATCCAAGCCATAGTAGGTGAATTGAGGTGCCAGGAGCTGGATGTCCCTGGCAGTGAGCGGCAAGAACAGGCCGTCGGGAAGGACCGAGCCCACTTCGTTGAACTCCGCCTGGAAGAACGTGGCTCCGGACTCGTAAACGACTTCCCTTGGGACACTGCCGCCAAACCCGCTGTAGGCCTCCCGGAAAACCTCCGAATCCAGGGCGGCCTCCTCGGTTCTGGGCCGTAGGATCACGACCCGGTTCAGGCCGAGGTCCCAGGCATACCGAGCTACCACCTCGGCTCCCCCCGGATCGGGACCGGATAGGGACAAAACCCCTTCCGCATCGTCAGGCGGGAGGGGCGCAAAGGGCGAGATCAGGGGGATGACCGACCCTCTTGCCTCGGCGGCCTCGACGAGCAGATCCTGACTCAGCGGTCCGACGGCGCCCACCGCGCCCATGGCTTCGAGGATCCCCACCGCTTCCCGAGTCAGGGACGGAGACCCTTGGTTGTCGGAAACCTCGAGCCGAACGGGTCGCCGAAGCGTGCCTTGGTATTCCTCCACTGCGACCTGGATCCCCTCGAGAATCCACGCCCCGTACTCCATCAATCCTGGGGACACGCCGGATTGGGGTAGGATGGCGCCGAGGACAAGCGGTTGGCCGAGGACCTCCTCCAGGTCTCCATCGAGGATTCCCCTGCATCGAACCCTCTCCCTGGAGTCCAGATTCCCGGCCAGGGCCGATTCGGCCAAAACCCGGGCCTCGTCCTCTTCACCGCTGAGGAAAAGGGAGACCGCGAGCTCGGTGGCGGCCACACCCCGGAAGGGATGCGCGGCCTCCAGGGCGTTGGTCAGGTCCCGGAGTCCCTCCGTTTCGAGGGAGCCTACAACCTCCCTCAGGAGATCGACACCCGACTCCAAAACCTCAGACGACGCTTCGCCAGGGATGAGGAGGAGGCTGGAGATGGATGCGCCGGGGTCCCCGTCCTCCGCCAGTGCCTCGGCTTGAAGCAGGGCTGCGCCGGGGAACTCCGGATGCAGGGGATCGAGGAGGTTTAGGAACTGGCGGGAAGCCTCAACAGCCTCGGCCGTTTCCCCCAGACCGAGTGCAGCTCGGGCCTGGATGCGCAGCCCCTCGCCGGACCCCCGGACTCCTGGGTAGTTCCGGAGGACCCCGAGAGCCGCCTCTTTGGCTTCGGAGAACGCCGATGCGGCCAGGAGACGCCTCGCCTCCTCCAGGGCTCTTCCGGCCTCCGCCTCCAAAGCAGGGGAGACTCTTCCCTGCTCGAGGGGAGGGATAGAAGGCGGGGCCGGGGCGGGCTCAGCCCTGGTCACACCGACGGGTGTACAGCTACTCGTTCCAAACCCGATGACCAGACCCAAAAGAACCGCCCGAACACCATCGGTGCCCGGGCGGAACGTTGGTCTGGAAGGGTATGGGATCCTCTGGATCATGTCCCCTCCACGTTGACTAACCCTCTTCCTTCGGCTCCTCAGCCTCCTCTTCGGCAGGAGCGTCGTCATCAACCGATTCCGCCTCGGCCTCCTCTGCGGGAGCCTCGTCTTCCACGACTTCGGGTTCCGCTTCGGCCTCTGCTTCGGGTTCTGCCTCCGGCTCCGGTTCGGCTTCCGCTTCGACCTCTGCTTCAGGCTCTGCCTCGGGCTCCGGTTCGGCTTCCGCTTCGGCCTCTGCCTCAGGCTCTGCCTCGGGCTCCGGTTCGGCTTCCGCAGTTGCCTCGTCAGACTCCCCTTCGGCCTCCGAAGTCACATCTGCCTCCTCGGCGGCGTCTCCTTCGGCGGCGTCTTCGGGCTCGTCCGTACCGGGTTCTTCCCCATCCTCGGCCTCTTCAGGCTCCGGCTTCGGCGGTTTGAGCACCGGCGTGGAAGTGATCTCCAGTACGATCCTGCGGTTTGAGGCGTCCGACTCCATCACCTTCAGCTCGCAAGCGTCACCGGCTTCATAGTATCGCTCGAGTTCTTCGGGGTTTTCGATGGAGGCGTGGGATCCGGGGACGAAGCCTTCGATATCGTCTCCAAGGTCCACCACGATGCCCTTGTCCTGGACTCTCGTAACGGTTCCTGGGCTCTCGACACCCGGAGCGAAACGCTCGGAGATGGTCGGCCACGGATCGTCCAACAGCTGTTTCAGGCCCAGAGAGATCCGCTTGTTCTCGGCATCCACATCCAGGACCATGACCTGAACGTCCTCACCCTTTTGCAGGACCTCCGACGGGTGTTCGACGCGCTTGGTCCAGCTCATGTCGGAGACATGGACGAGTCCATCGATCCCCGGCTCGATCTCCACGAACGCTCCGAAAGACGTGAGGTTCCGGACCGTTCCGTCCAGCTTCGTTCCCGTGGGATACTTCATCGGGAGTGCCAGCCACGGATCCTCTTCGATTTGCTTCATTCCAAGGGAGATCTTTTCGTCCTGGGTATCGACCTTCAGGACGACGGCCTCGATCTCGTCTCCGATGGAGACCAGCTTGGAGGGGTGCCGGACGTTCCGGGTCCACGACATCTCGGAGATGTGGACCAGCCCTTCGACACCCTTCTCCAGCTCCACGAAGGCACCGTAATTGGTGATGGACACGACCTTCCCGACCACCCTGGCCCCTATCGGGTATTTCTTGTCGATCTCGGTCCAGGGGTACGGGAGGAGCTGCTTGAGGCCCAGGGAGATCCGCTCACGGTTCCAGTCCACGTCGAGGACTTTCACGTCGAGTTTGGCGCTGATATCCACGACTTCCGATGGATGACCAACCCGGCCCCATGACATGTCGGTGATGTGGAGTAGTCCGTCGAGCCCGCCCAGGTCGATGAAGGCTCCGAAATCGGTGATGTTCTTGACGATCCCTTCTCGGACCTGCCCGACCAGAAGTTCCTTGACCAGCGTGGCCCGCTTCTTCTCCCTCTCCCCTTCGAGAATCACCCGGCGCGAAACGACGATGTTCCTGCGCCGCTTGTTCAGCTTGATGATCTTGAAGTCGTATTTCTGCCCGAGAAGGTCGTCGATATTGGGGACCCTCCGAAGGGCGATCTGGGATCCGGGGAGGAACGCGTCCACCCCCATGAGATCCACCGTGACTCCGCCCTTGATCTTCCTGACCAGCATACCTTCGACTGGGCGGTCGGCCTCGTGGGCCTCCTTGATCTTCTCCCAAACCCTGAGGAAGTCGGCCTTTTTCTTCGAGAGGACGACCACTCCGTCCTCGTTCTCCAGGCTCTCCAGGAGAACTTCGACTTCCTCTCCCACCTCGATCGAGTCGGTCTCTTTGAACTCGTCTCGAGGAACCGCCCCTTCGCTCTTGAAGCCGAAATCGAGGATCACGGAAGCGTCGGAAACACGGAGGACCTTGGCCCGTACGATCTCCCCTTCCTTCACCTCACCAAAGGTGTCCTGGTGCTGGGAGAGGATCGCCTCGAAGTCGTCCCGGGACAGATCGAACTCCTCCTCGCCATAGGGATCGGAGTAAAGATCTCCCATGGCCGAGGGGGACGACGCTTTCGGGTCCAGGGCTGCGGGCATCCGATGCGTGCTCTCCGGTTCCGGAGCCTCCAGAACCTTTTCTGGTTCCGGTGGGGCCTCGGGCTCCGATCCAGCGGTTGGCTCAGGGGCCTCGGCCGCTTCGGGTGCGGAGGCAGCCTCCGCTCCTCCCTCCGCGACAGCATCGGGCTGGGCGTCGCTGGAAGGTTCCTGGGGAGCTTCGGTGGGGGAGGTGTCAACCGCCGGGGTTTCAATCGCCGGAGCTTCGTCCGGCGGAGCTGTCACCGCCGGGGTTTCGTCCGGCGGAGCAGTCACCGCGTCTGTGTCCTGAGACTCGGTTTCGGGGTTGGGCGTGAGGGCTTCGTCCTTCGTGGGTTCGCTCATGATCAAATTTTCTCAGGGCGCCTTATGCACCGAGAGACCTCTCAGGCCGGCTCAATAAGTGTCGCCGGGTTTAAATGAAGAAAGGCCCGAGGCAGACCTCGAAGGCCCTTCGGAAAAAACAAGTTCCCAAAACGCTAAAAAACCGCAGGGAGAAAAGCTCTTTATCCTACGGGGAAACTACCGTTCCGTCAAGGTTTTTACGTGGTCGATGATCACCTCGACCTGAGCTTGGAAACTGAGGAAGGAAGTGTCGACTTCGATGGCCCCGGGCGCCTTCCGCAGAGGGGCCACGACACGGTTGGAATCACGTTCGTCCCGCTCTCGGATTTTTTCGGATTCTACATCCAACTCCGGCACCGATGGCTCCCTCTCATCCCTTTCCAGGAATCGTCGGAAAGCTCGCTCCTTCAGATCGGCCGTCAGATAGATTTTCACCTCGGCTTCGGGGAACACCACCGTGCCCATGTCCCGGCCGTCTGCTACCAGGCCCCCTTCCCTTCCGGCCTGCCGCTGGGCCTCCAATAGCCATTCCCTGACCGCGGGAAGGGCAGAAAGTGGGGACACCCTTGCCGTGACTTCCGGGGTCCGGAGTTCGTCGTTTAGGACCCTCTCCCCGAGGAGGACCTCGAACCTCGGTCCCGCAGGTCGGAGCCAGATATGGAAACGATCCAGCTTCTCCTTTGGGAGGTCGGGCCATTCTTCCTCCTTGATCCCGGAGTTGAGGAGTGCAAAGGTGAGGGCCCGGTACAGGGCCCCCGAGTCCAGGTGGCGGAACCCGAGCCGCCGAGCCACGGCCCGGGCCGTGGTGGATTTCCCGGAACCTGCCGGTCCGTCCAGAGTGATGATCGGCGGTCGCTTCTTCATCTAACGCCTTTTCCTTCCCGACCCCCGGTTGCCTGGTCCAGAAGGCTCCAGAAACCGGGGAAGCTTACACCTGCCACCTCCGGGTGATCGATGGTTATGTCGTTTCCCGGGAGGGCCCCCATGACCCCGAAGGCCATGGCGATCCTGTGGTCCCCGTGCGCCTGGACTCTGCCCGAGAGCGGCTTGTCCGATCCGAGAATCTCCATTCCATCTTCCAGCTCTTCTGCCTCGACCCCCAAGGCCCGGAGATTCCCCACGACGGCCGAGATCCGGTCGGTTTCCTTTACCCTCAACTCCTTGGCCCCGGTGATCCGAGTAAGGCCGTGGGCCCGGGCGGCTCCAACGGCAAGGATGGGGACTTCATCGATGAGGCCCGGAACTTCCCCCGCACCCACCGAACAACCCACCAGGTCCGACGGTCGTACCACGAGATCGCCATAGGGTTCGCCTTCACCCGTCCCTTCACGCTCTTCCAGGTCGATCTCTGCGCCCATC
>JABDNZ010000323.1 GCA_013043565.1 Gemmatimonadota bacterium
CCGAGCCGGTACGGTGTGAATCGAGGGCTGTGCACCCACCCAGGCGCCGGCCTCCACCCTGACGGTTACAAGGTTTTCAGCAAGGGAAATCGCGGAGACCGGAGCCGCGAAAGCGTCGTTGAGATCATCCGGGTCCCAGTCGGGGTGAAGGTCGGGTCCCCGGAAGAAGCTTCCGTCCACCACCAGATCCCCCAGGACTTCCGAGACCCCCTGGGCGTAAACCCTCTCGGCGAGGCTGTCCAAGGGCGCCATGTCGGTGGAAAAAAAACGGTCGGACAGGCTGGGGTCTCCTGTTCCGAAAAGGACAAGGTCTCCCCGGAGCACCCCTTTCTCCACCGGACCGTCGGCCATGACGAAGGTCCTATACTTAAAATCCGGGCCCAATATATGAAGGGCTGCGGCGGTCGTAAGGACTTTCATGTTCGAGGCGGGGACCATGAGCTGGTGAGGATTCATCGCCAGCAGGGTGTCATTCCTATCCATGGAAACGGCAAGCACGGCCCAACGGCCTCTGCGGTTTCCCGTGGAAGTCAGAATTTCCTCGAACTCTCTCTGAAGTTCCTGAGCTTCCGGGTGGGTCTCGAAGGTTGGTGCTTCGGCATAGGCCGGGCCGTCAGCGGTCTCCGCCCCAGGGTCGGGCTTCAAAGCTCTCGGGTCCCGTTCAGGACTGGGTGTTCCCAGCGCAAACGGGAGAGCTGAGAGGAGAAGGATCAGAAGAGTTGGAAGGGTCTTGCTATGTTCTGGCATGGCTCCGAAGGGGACGGTTGCCGGATGGACCGAGGGCCGCCCCGAGACCAAGGTCAGTTCATCGGACCGGCTGGTACTTTGAGGGCTTGATGGGGACTGCAGGACCCGCAGAACCCCGTCAACTCCAAACGATAGCCCAGGACGGAGAATCCGTCCAATCCCTTCGTGAAGTTTCGAAGCTGGTTTTCCCCCATCTGGCCCGGAATGTCCAGGACCAAACCACAGGACACACATCTGGCGTGGTGGTGGGGATCGACCCTGGCATCGTATCGAGCGGATCCATCGCTGTAAGTCAACTTTTTAGCCAAGCCGCAGTTTACGAGGGTTTCCAGGCTTTTGTAGACGGTGGCCAGAGAGATCCCAGGGACTTCGGCCCGCACCATCCGAAACACTTCGTCTGCGTTTGGGTGGGTGGTGGTCCCAGAGAGAAAGCGATAGACTGCGGCACGCTGTTCCGTGAACCTCTGGCCCGTCTCTTCTAGTGCTTTTCTCAATCGGGCGTTGGCAGCGTCAGGCGACGTATTCATGGGAGGAAATGAGCTCCGGGCTTGCTTTCGTGGGTCTGTTTTTTGACTCCCGAAAGCTATCCCAGGGCAGGGGCTTGTCAATATTGATTCTTAATAGCCATGGCTAGACCTGATCCGATTCTTACTCTCGAACCCCTCTTGGAGGCGGTCCGAGAGGGGCTTCAAGCTGACGGCTGGGCCCTCTCCGGGCTCCAGAAGACGACCAGCTATGAGTTCGAGGGGCGTTGGGCGGGGGATTCTTCCCGAAGTGCTTACCTGTTCTTTCATGCCGAAGGCCTCCCGGAATGGGTAAGCATCGACGTTTTTTTGGACGAGACCAGCCGGGGCTTAAAAGGGAACCTGGCCCTGGTGATCGACGGGCCGGAGCTTTCGATCGTTCCGGATCCGGAGGAGGTTTTGGTGCGACTGGCCACGGTAGCTCGAATGGCCCTCCCGAGAGGGTACCGGACTCCCCTGACCCTGCGATATCGGTTTCCGAAGCTGAGTGGGGATCCCGCGGAATCCGACACCGAATTTCGTTTTAAACTTTATATCCCGCCCACGGCCCTGAAGGCCGGACATTCAGCCATTGTAGCCCTCGCCGAGAGCACCGCCGGTGCTTTCAGGAGCATTCTGGGGTCCAGAGAACTCGCTCCGCTTTTGGCCGCGGAGGAGACGTAGGCCGTTGAAGATGACGATGATGGTGCTGCCTTCGTGTCCCACCACCCCGGCCGGGAGGCTCACGGAACCCAAGAGCGCCAGAACGACCAGGGTCACGATGACCCCGGAGGAGAACACGAGGTTTTGGATCACGATCTTCCTGGCCCGGACCGAGAGCGAACGGGCATAGGGGATCCCTGCCAGGTCGTCCCCCATTACGACCACGTCAGCCGTTTCCAGGGCGACGTCCGTGCCGGCGGCTCCAAGGGCGATACCCACGTCGGCCGTTGCCAGAGCCGGGGCATCGTTTACGCCGTCCCCCACCATCGCGACGGGCCCATGTTCCCTGCGGAGCGCCTCGAGGACCCTGGATTTTTCTTCCGGCAATAGCTTGGAGTGAACCCGATCGATTCCCAATCTTTCTGCGATGGCGTCCGCCGTTCGGGCATCGTCCCCAGTGATCATGACTATCTCCTGAACTCCGCCCTCCCGAAGGAGTCTCAGGGCTTCACTCGCTCCGACCCTGGGCTGGTCGGCGATCACAAGGATTCCCACATGGGCGCCATCGGCTGCTACGAAGATGGGTGACGACGTCTCCCGGCCGCTTTCCGTTGACCACCGGAGCAACAACTCCGGGACCGGTTCCCCGACCTTTTCCTCCACCCACTCCCGCCGCCCCACGAGCAGGGAGATTCCCTCCACCGTCCCCGCCACGCCTCGGCCCGGGAAGGACTCGAAACTTCGGGGCTGGGACACGGTCAAACCCAGAGCTTCTACGGCCCGGAGGATCGCTTGGGCGACATGGTGCTCGCTGCGGGATTCCAACCCCGCCACGAGTCGGAGGAAATCCTCGTCCTCCGGAGTGAGCCCGGGACAGTGTCCCTTTGGGCCGCCCTCGGCTTCCACCACCGGGCAAACCCGGGCAGGGAGGCGAGTCATGATCGCTGCGACCTCCGGACTCACCAGGACCTCCCCCGGCTCCGCCCCCTTCAGAAGGTGGAAAAAACCCGCCACTTCCGGGCGTCCCTGGGTGAGTGTGCCCGTCTTGTCGAAAGCGGCCACCTTTACCCCCGCCAGAGCATCCAGATGGGCCCCGCCTTTGAAAAGAACCCCATTTCGAGCGCCGTTGGAGACGGCTGAGACGATCGTAGCGGGGATCGAGATCACCAGGGCACAGGGGGAGGCCACGACCAGAAGCGTCATAGCCCGGTAGAACGATTGGTCGAAGGGCCAGTCCAGGAAGGCCATGGGGAAGAGAACAGCTACGACCGCACCGAGGAGAACGCCTCCGGCGTACTTACTTTCGGTACGTTCGATCCAGCCTTGAGCCGGAGCCCGGGCCTCCCGGGCCTCCTCCACCATTCGGATCACCCGAGCGAGGGTCGTATCCTCGGCCAAACGGGTGACCCTGATGTCCAAGGTCCCGGACCCGTTGAGGGTCCCGGCGAACACTTCGTCCTCCACCCTCTTTCGGAGGGGCACGGCTTCTCCGGTCAGGGTGGATTCGTCGACCGGGGATTCGCCGGCGACGACCTCGCCGTCGAGAGGAATCCGGTCCCCGGGTCTCACCCGAATCACGTCACCCGGGACCAGCGTTTCGATGCCGACAAAGGTCTCCTCGCCGTTGCTCAGCAGATGGGCCGACTCGGGCCGGAGGTCCATGAGAGCCCGAATCGACCTTCGGGTCCGGCCGAAAGCGAAGGTCTCCAGGGTATTCCCCAGGGAGAACAAGAAAAGGAGGATCACTCCTTCGGCCCAGTGCCCCAGAATCGCCGCTCCAGCGGCCGCCACCACCATCAGGAGGTCCACCTCCAGTCGAGCCCTCCGGAGGGCTCTGAGGGCCTCCCAGGTAGCCTCCCAGCCCCCTGCCAGGTAAGCAGTGACGAAGAAGGCTACGCTCAGGCCCCCGGTACCTTCGAGGGTGCCCATGACGGCACCGAGGATGCCGAATACGGCACAAGCGCCGGTGGAGACGGCCAAGGCCCTCCAGGAGGGATCTGCATTGCCATCCGAGGGGGGCGCCGATGGTGTTTTGCGACCGGTCATGTTCGTTCGGTTGAGGATGGTGACGGCGTCTATCCGATTCTGATTTTTCTGGTCCGGCCCCTCTCCGGGCAAGGGGTTCCGACACTCCCGGTGTCTCAGGGGGAGGTGTTATCCTTAGGGGTCACCTCCCTGACCGGTAAAGGAAACCCGAGATTCCTCCAGGAGTCCAGGCCATGCATGATGTGCTCCGAACTCGCGTTCTCCGGAAACTCGAGAGTCTTCCGGAAGACCAGGTCTATCAGGTCCTGGACTACATCGAGTTTCTCGAGTCCAAGTATGCACCAGACCTCCAGTCGGATACGACGGCCCTCCAGAGCTTCGCCGAAAAACTTGAAGATCAACTCCGCCGGCGAACCGTTAGCCCAGCCAGCCTCAGAGAAGCTTTCCAGCTCATCTCGGCTGCGGACAAGGTTCTGTCGAACGTGGCGAACCTGGGTAAGGAGCTCATTGGTGACCTGAACGGCTCGCCGGAGGATAAGGCCGAGAAGCCCCGATCCGCTTCTGGGAACAGGAGTGGAGGGAAGTCCGGGCCTGCTCCCGGGACCAAGAGTGGGGGCAAAGCGGGCGGTGGGGGTGGTGGAAAGAAAGCCTCCGGAACGGATCCGGAGTCGGGTTGACATCGTTCGGAGGCCATGAATATCATGGCCCATGAGAAAGCTTGTGGAGCATCCATGGCTTTCCGCCCGCTCGTCGAGGCGTCCCCGAAGAATGCCTGGTGACGGCGGGCGGTTGTTTTCATCGGCTTTTCGAAAATACCAAATAAGCCATGAGATGTCCCTGAACCTAGCGGGAGAGCCACCATGGCCGAGGTAGTGGAAGGGAACGAGAGGATCCTGGGGGAAGGCCTCACTTTCGACGATGTGTTGTTGGTCCCAGGCCACTCATTGGTGCATCCCCGGGAGACTTCTCTGAGGTCTTTCCTGACCGGGAAGATCCCGCTTCAGATCCCTCTGGTGTCGGCGGCGATGGACACAGTGACCGAATCCCAAATGGCCATCGCCATGGCCAGGGAGGGAGGCCTGGGGATCATCCACAAGAACATGCCCATCGACAGACAACTGGCCGAGGTGGACCGGGTGAAGCGCTCGGAGAGTGGCATGATCTTGGATCCCATCACGCTCGGCCCGGACCATACGCTTCGCGAGGCCCACGCCCTCATGGGCCAGTATCACATCTCCGGCGTCCCCATCGTTCAAAACGGGGGTCGACTGGTGGGGATCGTCACCAATCGAGACCTCCAATTCGAGACGGATCTGGACCAGCCCATCCGAGAGGTCATGACTGCCCAGGGGTTGGTGACCGTCCCCGTGGGGACTACTCTCGAAGAAGCCGAACGTCTCCTGCACACGCACC
>JABDNZ010000329.1 GCA_013043565.1 Gemmatimonadota bacterium
GGTGGCCAGGGGAAAGGCCATGCCCATGAGGACCGTGGGCAGCAGCATGACCGACAGGCTGTTGATGAACCTCACGCCCATCCACTTCCACGCGAGCATGTTGTCCAGAGACGCCCCAGCCATACGCTCGAAGACGGGTATGGAGCTATTGATGATGGGGATGGCGAAAACGGCCGAAATGGCGATGAGAACTTCGATCAGGCCCAACCATCCCAGAAGCCTCTTCCATCGATCGATGAAGGCGGAAATCAACAAGCTTCCCAGCCCGATTCCCAGAAGGAAAGCGGTAAGGATCGTGGTGAAGGCGTGGGTGGAGTTATCCAGATAAAAAACCAGGGCCCGGGTCCAAAAGACTTCAAAGGCGAGTGCGCAAAACCCCGAGATTCCGATGGCCCACAGGGCCAAACGAACTGCCCTTGGGGAGAGCTCCGGCCTTCCGGCATCCCCCGGCTGTGGCGATGGTGAGACCTTCCTGGCAGTCGCCGGTTCCTGAGCCGGTCCGGCCCGGTCTTTCGTCCGCAAATGGATCATGAAGACAACCGCCGCGATCAGCAGGTTCACGATCCCCGCCGCATAGGCCGCCTCCCTGACCCCCAATATCAAGATCAGGAAGAACCCGGCGGAGAGGGTCCCTACGACGGCCCCGAGGGTGTTCAAAGCGTAGAGCTGCCCTACGTGCCATCCCAGTTTTTCCTGCCGACTCGCGAAAAATTTGACGATGACCGGCAGGGTGCCGCCCATCAAGGTCGCCGGCAGGACGAGGACCATAAAAGCCAACACAAACCGAATCACGCTTATGCCGTAGAACCCCACGTCGAACTGCCGGGATATGCCGACGTAAGCCCACGTGACGATCCCGAGGAGCACCGGCATGAGGAAAGCGAAAAGACTGATCCCACCCTCCAGCAGGGCATATACACGGAGGGGATTTTTCCCCTTGTCGATCACCCTCCCGAACACAAATCCACCCAGGGCCAGGCCGGTGAAGAACGAAGCCAGAATGGTGCTGGTGGCGAAGGCGGTGGCCCCGAACACCAGGGTGAGCATCCGCATCCAAACGACCTCGTATACCAGGCCACAGGCGCCGGAGAGGAAGAAGAGGACCAAGATGGTCGGGCGCACCAGCCTCTCCGGGGAGGGAGCCTTGTTGTCTTCAGGCATTCACTCGAGTCCTGGTTTCGGGGGGGGAGCCAACTCTGGCGCCTCGGCCCCTTCGGGAACACGGGTCTTGTCTTCGCCTGATTCTGGGGGGGGCGGCGCTGGATGGTCAACACCATGGTTGCGGCCGATCGGGGAAACAGGGACTTTCATTCCCGACCCGAACCTTTCGACCATTACTGCGCCCCTGTCCATGTACTCACTCCACTCCTGGCTACGTTACGCGGTTTTTGCCATTGGCCTCGCCGCTTTGGGATATGCCCTCTGGGGACAGCTGGGAGGCCGAGACTACAGGAAGAGGATGTGGGACCTGGCGAGTGCCTTCACCTTCAGCATCTACTTCCAGGTCATAATCGGCTTCTTTCTGATCTTCGAGACTACAAACCGCTTCTTCGACAAAACCCTCGGCCTCCACATGGTCCTCAGTATGGCTGCCGGCGCCATCGCTCAACTCACCTATTCGGTGAACCGGCGCCGCCCCCGCGAAGAACGGCGCTACACCGTCCACATCTGGGGGGTCGGTCTCGCCCTTGCCCTCGTTGTGGCTGGGATTCTGGCAATTCGAAGCTCGGTCTTCAGCTAGGCACACCGTCGATCGAAAAAACACCTTCGGGCCCTGCCCCGGCCAGAGTATCCCCAGGCCGGGGAGGGCCCATCCTGATCCGGCTCTCCTCTTGTTGCCTCTGACCCTCACTGGAAAAAAACGCCGTCGCCCCCCACTTTCCCTGTCCGGATTTTCCGGCCCCAGCCGGAAGTCCATCAAAGATGACATACGGTTAGGCAGACCCGGTTGGAACGGGCAATCCATTCAGCGGAGGTTCTCATGACCCCTCGACGCTCTCACCTGAACTCAATCCGGGGACTCGTGCTGGTCGTCCCCATGTTGTTTCTTGGAGCTCTTTTTCTGAACGAGGCCCAAGGGCAGAGCTACGACCCGGACTCGATCCTGATGGCTGAAGGGTATATCACCCCGCCGGATACCATCGCCGAGGCGGCCCTGGCCCCCAGGTGGATGAACTTCAGCTACTCGAACGGAAACGCCGACGGTTCCTGGTATCTTCAGACCGTAAGCGACGGGCTCCCCCACATCGACGCATACTCGAAACCGTACCATGAGCTGGGGGGACAGTTCATCGACTTCGCGGCGAACCGGAATCGGAGTCTCACGACCAGGAGTAATGTTGGTTTCCGTCTGCGCTCCATCGACGGTCAAACGAGAGACATCCAGATTCCCAACGGAACTCGAGTCTCCAGCCCAACCTGGTCGCCCGACGGCCAGAGGCTGGCCTTTTTCGCTCATACTCCCACCGCTACCCACATTTACGTGGCCGACGTTTCGAACGGACGCTCACGGAGCATCACCAGGAACCGGCCTGTTCTGGCAACAGCGGTGACAGGAATCCGGTGGACCGAGGACAGCCGCTACATCGTAACGGTCCTGATCCCCCAGGACCGGCCGGCCATGCCCCGGATTCCTATTGTGGCCACCGGGCCCGAGATCCAGGTAACCGAAGACGGGGAGAACATGCTCCGAACCTACCCCAGCCTCATGGCCACTCCCCACGAGAAAGACCTTCTCGAGTGGCACATGACGGGACAGCTGGCTCGTATCGAGGTGGAGAACCGTCGGGTCACGGAGATCGGCGAGCCCACCATGATTCGGAGCGTGAACTCTTCCCACGATGGAGAGTTCTTTCGGGTGACCCGGAACGTGCGGCCCTTCTCCTATGCCGTCCCCGCCAGCAACGCCGGCAGGGTGGAAGAGCTTTGGGATATCAACGCCAACGTCCTGGACACCCTGGATGAGACACCTCTCAATACCGGGATCAGCAGCGGAAACGATGATGACGACGACGAGGAAGAGGACCGCCGCCGAAGCATGACCTGGGCCCCGGACGGCAATGGGATCATCTACCTGGAACGGGATGCCCCGCCGGACAGTACGGAGGCCGACTCCGCAGCAGCCACTGATGAAGAGGAGCAGGAAGAAGGTCGAGAGAGACAGCGCAGAATGGATCGTGTGATCCGCTGGGTGCCCCCCTTCGGGGAGGACGACACGGAAGTCATCTACGAAACGGCCGACCAGATGGGATCGGCTCGTTTCTCACCGGACATGTCCGTTCTCTTCGTCACCGAGGGAAGTGGGGGCGGCGGCCGTGGCGGATTCTTCGGGGGTGGCGGCGGCCGGGGAACCAGCCACACGTACGCCGTCTTCCTGGACGATCCGGAAGAGACCTACACCATCACCCGCTGGAACTCGGAAGACTTCTATGAGAATCCGGGCAGCCTGATCGCCGCCGGCTTCGACTTGGCGGGAGTCGAAAGTACCGCCGGTGGTGGCCGGCCCTCAGGAATCAAGGTGTCCGAAGACGGCGAGCACGTCTTCTTGCAAGGGACACAGTACAACGAAGACCCCGAGGAAGTCGGACCTTTCGTATTCATCGACAAGGTGAACATCCGGGACGGTGAGAAGACACCGATCTACGCGAGTGATAACGATGGGGTATACGAGACGCCCGTTATCGCCCTGGACCTGGAGGCGGGCCGGTTCATCGTGAATCGAGAGAGCACTAACCAGATCGATCAGAACTACATCCGGGATGGAGAGAGCCTCACCCAGATCACCGACAATGTGGATTACACCCCCGACCTGACCCGGGCCCAGAAGCATCGCTTCAAGGTCACTCGACCTGACGGGTTCTCCTTCCCCGTGACTGTGACGCTCCCGGAGAGCTTCCGTCCCGGGAACCCCCTTCCGGCCATGTTCTGGTTCTATCCCCGTGAGTATACGGACCAGGAGAGTTATGACGAGCGGTTCCGGAACTACAACAAGAACACCTTCCAGAACTACAGCACGCGATCCATGGCCTACCTCACCCGCCTCGGTTACGCGGTGGTGGAGCCCGAGTCACCCATCGTGGGCGAGCAGGGGGCCATGAACGACAACTACGTCCATGATCTCAGGAACAACCTGGCCACGGTCATCGATACCATCACGGCCCGGGGTTGGGTTGACCGAGGCAGGATCGGCCTCGGCGGACATAGCTACGGCGCCTTCTCCACGGCCAACGCCATGGTCCATACACCCTTCTTCAAAGCGGGCATCGCCGGCGACGGGAACTACAACCGGACCCTGACGCCCCTCTCGTTCCAGAGCGAGCGGAGGATTTTCTGGGAGGCCCCCCAGGTCTACATAGGGATGTCACCCTTCTTCCACGCCCACAATCTCACGGGGGCCCTCCTCATGTATCATGGGAAGGCCGACCAAAATGTGGGGACGTTCCCGATCCACTCCCCCCGCATGTTCCACGCTCTGAATGGGCTCGGAAAAGACGCCGCCATGTACAACTATCCGGAAGAAGCCCATGGCCCAGCCACGGAGGAAACCATTCTGGACCTGTGGGCCCGATGGGCGGCCTGGCTGGACAAGTGGGTGAAGAACCCGCCACCTCCCGGCGGCGAGAAGGAGGAGGGGAGCTGAGGGCGAGCCCCCAAATGCACCCCAACCGAAAGGGCCCCGCCGGAAGGCGGGGCCCTTTTCTTCGCGGCCAGGACCGCCCGAGGCCAACCTCAACGTATCCGAATCACACCAATCCCGTTTTCGAAGACGATTTCGGTCCCCCAGGGTTCTGAATACTCCCGGGTTTCCTCGATGATCTTCCTGGCGAGGTCACCGGTCGCCAGCAGGGGGCGCCCCCGTTGCGGGCGTTCCAAGCCGTGGCCCAGGGTGATGGGATGGAGCTCCACCCCTGAAAGCTCGCCGTCTTGAAACCGGACCAGGGCCACGAAGCTCTCCCACACCTGTGGGCGCGAGGGAAAGCCGCCGGTTCTCTGGCGGGCGTCGAAAAAATCCGGAGCCACCGCGTCGGGGCCCAGGCCGTAGTTTTCGTAATTGTCGGCAGGTTGCCGGGGAACGGTTTCGTTCTGGAAGAGGAAATCGCCCAAAGAGTAGAAGATGGGTTTTCCTTTGTAGGTCTCGATGCCCCTGAGGACGTGTGGGCCGTGGGCAAGGAAGATGTCTGCTCCGGCGTCGATGACGGCGTGGGCCACCTCGACGATGAAGTCCGCCGGATAGTTGTTGGTCCGCCCCGACTCGTGGGAGTGGCTGGAAAAGATGACAAAGTTGGCCTGGCGCTTCGCTTCCTTCACCGATGCGACGATCTCGGCCAGGTCACCTTCGTTTACGGTGGTCAGCGAACGGTACTCGTCCCCCACCTCGAACGTCTCCCCGAACAAACTCACCCGATCCCCAGCGCCCCGGGGTCGACCCATGCCCTCCCGGAAGTCTCGGAGCGCCTCCATTTGACCCTCGGTGATCTGGTACTCCCGGTCATACCGAATGGGGCTCAAGCCCGGCCGACCCCGTACGTCCTTCCGCTGGTGGCCTGCACGGGACCCGTCCGGGAAGGTTGATGCAGCGGAGATGAGAGCCACCCTCCCGTCGGGGGTTTCCAGGTAACCGGGTGCCCTCGCTTCAGCGAGGTTCTCCCCCGTTCCTGCGTGCATCAGGCCGGCAGCCTCCACGGCCCGCGTCGTATGGCGAAGCCCTCCCACCCCGTAATCGCCCGTGTGGTTGTTGGCCATGCTCACCATATCGAAGCCCATCCAGACCAACTCCTTGGCGATGGCCGGGTCGGCCTGCATGTAGGTCCCGCCACTGGCGGAAGCCGGGATGACGTCGTCTTCGAAATTGTGTAACAGGATTTCAAGGTTCACGAAGGCCGCGGAGGCTCCCTGGATCAACTCACGGAGCGCAAGGAACTCCGGTTCATCGAAGACCGAGAGTTTCCTCGTGATGATGGCGTCCCCGGTCAGGGCAAAGACCATCTCTCCCCCGACATCGGCGTGGGGAAGATCGGATTGGGCGGCGGCCACCCTGGGAAGGAGGCACCCCACGACAAGGCTCAGAAGGAGTGCGCCGACGAAGACACGAGGCATAAAACCCTCCGCTACTCAAGAGGAACTGGCTGAAGATCCACTCCACAAATGGAAAGCCCATCTCCGAAGCGCGCCAGAGGTAACGCTCGGTACGACCAACAACAATGCAGCCAAGATCCAAAAGGCGATGGCGATCCAGCTCGAAAAAAGCACCTCCCAGTCACCCCCGCTGAGAGCCAGGGATCGGCGGAGGTTCTTCTCCATCAACGGCCCGAGTACCAACCCCAGAATGGCCGGGGCCAAGGGAATCGAGGCTTTTCGGAAGACGAGCCCTACGAACCCGAACCCAATCATGAGGAAAACGTCGAAGACGCTCTGGTTCAAAGCGTATACGGCCGTCACGCTCAGGACGGCTACTCCGGGCATGAGAGCCCAGCGGGGTATTTGGAGGAGGCGGGCGAAAAAACCCACCAATGGCAGGTTGAGAGCCAGGAGAAGGAGATTCCCTACGTACATGGAGGCCACCAAGCCCCAGAATACCTCGGGCCTGGTGGTCAGAAGCATGGGTCCCGGGGTCACGTCCAGAGCCGTGAGGGCACCCAGGAGTACCGCCGTCGTACTGCTACCCGGGATTCCCAGGGTCAGCAGGGGAATCATTGACCCATTGGCGGCGGCGTTGTTCGCCGCTTCCGGCGCCGCAACGCCCCTGGGATCGCCCTTCCCGAACGTCCCCTCTCGGTCCACCAGCTTCTGTTCCGTGGAGTAGCCCAAGAAGGCCGCCACGGTCCCCCCCGCCCCAGGGAGAACACCGACGAAGAACCCGACCACCGCGGACCGGACCATGGTCCAGATGGTCCCGGAGAAATCGGCCATCTTCATCCATACCAGGCGGATGCGGCCACTCTTCTCCCGTGCCCACTCCCCCCGCTCCAGGGTCAGCAGCACCTCTGAAACCGCGAACATCCCGATCACCACCACCACGAAGTCGATCCCGTCCAGGAGCCCGAGTTGGCCGAAGGTGAAGCGAGGCACGGCGCTTTGGGGATCGATGCCCACGCTAGCCAGGAGCAGGCCGAAGCCCAAGGCGATGAGGCCTTTGAATACGTTGTCGCCGCCGAGACTCGAGAGGGCCGTGAGAGCGAAAAGCATCAGTGCGAAGTACTCGGCGGGCCCGAATCGAACCGCCACCTGGGCCAGAACCGGGGCGAAAAACACCAGACCCACGACGGAGAGGGTGCCCCCCACGAAGGAGGCCATGGCCGCCACCGCCAGGGCTCGCTCGCTCTCTCCCTTCAAGGTGAGTGCATACCCGTCGATGGCCGTCACCACCGCCGAGCTGGTTCCGGGCACATTCAGGAGGATGGTGCTGATGGAGTTCCCATACTGGGAGCCATAGTAGATGCCCACCAGGAAGATCAGGACCGACTCAGGCGGCAGCCCTGCAGCGAAAGTGATGGGGAATAGGATGGCAATGGCATTGATGGGCCCGATCCCCGGGAGCATGCCCACCATCGTACCGATGCTGACCCCGCCACCGGCCAGAATGATGTTGAGCGGTTGAAGAGCGACTCCGAACCCCCGACCCAACTCCTGGAGGACGCTCAAAGGTCACCCTCCAGGAAGATCCCGAGGGGCAACTCCATGCCGAAACCCAGGGTGAAAAGGCCGAAAAGCCCCAGACCAAGGGCCAGGCCCACACCCAGACCCCATAGGAAGCGCCCGGAGAAGACCTTGGATAGAGCACCGGTAGCCATGGCCGTGGACGGGACGAAGCCGAAAAGAGGGAGGGCGGCCGCGTACCCCAACAGGATCAGGAGGCAGAGGGCCTGGTCGGGCCAAGTCTTGGATGCCCGGCCATCACCCCTCGCGGCGCCCTCCTCTTCCAGGCTCTGGGCCGCGCCCTCTCCCGACGGGCCGGGGCCGTGGGGAGCCAACAAGAGCGCCATCCCCCCGACCAGGAAGAGCCCGATCACCAGGTAGGGAAGTGCTTTGGGGCCCAGCGGGTCCACCAGGAATCCCACGTCGAAGGTCCTGGCGGCGGCGGCGAGGCCAAAAGCCAGCACCAACAGGGATGCTCCTAGCCAACGGTCCAACGTTCTCATCGGACAAGCCCGATTCTCTCGGCCAGAGACAGGA
>JABDNZ010000330.1 GCA_013043565.1 Gemmatimonadota bacterium
ATTCTAACGCCATTGGGCTCTTCCGGGGGGGCAATGACGGGCTCATGGATGTTCGAGGGAGACCGATTGAAGGTGGACGCCCTCCGGGAAATCGACCTGAATGGGGACGGGGTGGAGGAGTTGGTTCCGTTCTACTTGGAGTTTACGAGCCGCGGAGTCTGAAGGGGGCTCTTCAGGCCTGTTTCACGTGAAACAAGGGGATTCGGCTCCCCAGAGGACCCCGAAACTTCAAGGAACCGATAGTGTTTCACGTGGAACACTCAAGTGTACGGAAACGCCCTAGGGACCAGACTCCCTGAGCCTGGTCCTTAACTCCTGAAAGTCCGCGAGCACTTCAACGCCTTCCAGGGCTTGGACTTCAGGACGACCGTTGACCGCCGGACCCCCCACAACCAATTGCACATCCGCCGGTAATCTCTCCCTGACTTTTCCGATCTCCTCAGGAAAAGTGTCCACGATGCTGGGGTCCACACAGGAGAGGGCCACCACCTCTGCCTCCAATCTCAATGCCGCAAGAACAATCTCCTCCGCCGGAAGGTCCGGGCCCAGGTAGACGCTGTCCCATCCTTCGGCGGCCCCGGTAATTGCGGAGATGATGGCTCCAAGTTCATGCCGTTCTCCAGCTGGAGTCCCCGAGACCAAGACCGGGGCTCCTTCGGACCTGTTCACGGTGCCCAGCATCCACTCCAGAAACCGACGGATCTCCACGGAGGCCAGGTGTTCTTGAGCAGGCCTCAATCGACCTGACTCCCACCCCCTTCCTATCAGTCCCAGTAGAGGAACCACGATTTCCTCAATAATGGTAGAAACGGAAAAGGCCATAGCTCCCCGAGTGAGGATTTTTTCTAGCTCCCCCGGTTCCATCTTGTCCACCGCCCGCTGAGCCCTCTCCAATATTCGCGCCGGAGAAGGGCCATCGATGGGTTCGGGGCCCGTGAAACTTGCCCGCTCGGCCTCGTCCTCCTTAACGAGACCTTTCAACTCCTCGGTTGAAAGAGGCGCCACCTGACTTATGGCTCTTCCCTCCTCCACGGCTCGGTGCAGCAGAGACAGGCGGAGTACGTCGTCATCCGAATAGAGTCGCTGCCCCCCCTCCGTCCTGGAGGGGACCACTACTCCATAGCGTTTTTCCCAAGCTCGGAGCACCGCTGGGTTCAAACCAGTTCTCCGCGCCACGACGCGAATGGGGTGCCTGGGCGAATCACTTCGTTCAATAGTCATGAGAACATGATATTCAGCCGCAGAGCGGTTGTCAATCTTTTGTTGAACTTTAGGCCTTGACATTCCTGGACACTTGTTTAACATTGGTGTCACAAGAATTCAACATCTGGTCGATGCGACGGATAGATTTCTAGAAACGACCGACCGATTCGGCGGTCAGACAAACACTCCCTTTTTAGGAGAAAAGAAACATGATTTTGCACATTCTTTCCAGCGCCGCGGTAGCTGCCGGCCTCTTCGTAGGCACTCCCGGGACCGAGAATCCCACGGACCAAGACCCCAGCATGAACATCGTTGAGACCGCAGTAAGCGCCGGCTCCTTCAACACCCTCGTCACTGCCGTGAAGGCCGCGGATCTGGTGGAGACTCTCTCCAGCCCAGGGCCCTTCACCGTCTTCGCTCCCACGGACGAGGCGTTCGCTGAGATTCCGGCGGACCGGCTGAATGCTCTGCTGGCTGACAAGGAAGCGCTCACGGCCGTCCTCACCTACCACGTCGTAGCCGGGAAGGTCATGTCAGGAGACGTGGTCAAACTCAGCTCCGCTGCAACCGTGAACGGCCAGTCCGTGGACATCAAAGTGATGGACGGAAAAGTCATGATCGACGGAGCCGAAGTGGTCACCGCTGACATCGAGGCTACAAACGGCGTGATCCACGTTATCAACAAGGTGATACTGCCGGACATGTAAACACGGCGGAGCCAAAACAACCGGGAGGGGCGACCATGAGGTTCGCGAGACTTCAAAAGTTCAGGGAAACTTCGCCGAAAGACGGGCGAAGAGGCGGCACAGAGAACGATTCCCGGGACCGAAAACCTCAGGTCGCTCCCTTCACGGTTGGTCTCCGCATCGACTTCGAGGCCCCGGCAGGGCCTGGGAAGCAGGTCGCTGGGACCAAGCTACTCTGGATTTCCCCGAAGGGAGCGATCTCCCGAAAGGTCAGGTCTCTGAAAGCCCTTTTGATACTGAACTGAGATTAAGTCGAGAAACATCACCAGACCATCAAAAACTTGAACCGAAGAAAGGACTGGTCGAACCATGAATAGGAACATACGAAGGACTTCCGCTTTCCTTTTTCTCCCCCTCGCCCTGGCGTTGGGCGCCTGTGAGGACGACGATCCGGTCATGATGGACGACGAGATGAACATCGTCCAAACCGCCCAGGACGCTGGTGCTTTTGGAACGCTTTTGACCGCTCTGGACGTGGCGGGGCTCACCTCGGCTCTCGAGGGGATGGGGCCTTTCACCGTATTCGCGCCCACGGATGACGCTTTCGCCGCTGTCGACCCCGAGGTTCTCAACGATCTCCTCGGTGACTCCGAGCTTCTGACGGCGGTTTTGACGTATCACGTCGTGCCGGGCGAGTTCGCGGCGGCCGACGTGGCTGGCCTCAGCGCCGCCCCGACCCTGAACGGTAGGGACGTTACCCTTTCCTTCGACGGCACCACCGTCATGGTGGATGGGGCCACCGTCATCTCGGCCGACGTCCAGGCATCCAACGGGATTATCCATGTGATCGATCAGGTCCTCCTGCCGGAGCCCATCGCGGACATCATCCAGACCGCCAAGGGGGCTGGAATCTTCGGCACCCTTTTGGCCGCTGTGGACGCCGCAGGATTGACGGAAACCCTCAAGGGGGACGGGCCCTTCACTGTCTTCGCCCCCACGGATGACGCCTTCGCCGCCATCGATCCGGACGCGCTGAACGCGCTACTCGCTGACCCGGTAGCCCTTGCAGGCGTCCTCACGTACCATGTGGTTCCGGGCGAGCTCGCAGGAGCCGACGTCCTGGCAACCACTGCGCTGACCACCGTCAATGGTGCAGATGCGGCTATTTCGCTGGACGGTGAGGGGAACCCCCGTATCGACGACGCCCTCATCATTCAAACAGACGTTGGAGCGAGAAACGGTATCGTCCACGTGATCGACAGGGTGATATTCCCCGAGTAGATCTCAACGATCTTGGTGTGGTTTCTCAAAGAAGGAGGGGGGCGTCCGAAGACGCCCCCCTTTTTCAATCGGAGCACCTCGTCCCGCTATTACTCTTCGGAATCTTCATTCTCTCCCACCCGACCACGCCAACGGCGCACCTCCATCATGAGGTTTTGCAGATCGGCCGGTGAAACTCCAGGAATCCTGCCAGCCTGGGCCAGCGTCCCGGGTTGAATCCGATCCAGCTTCTCCCGAGCCTCGTAGGAGAGGGTGATGAACTCCATAAACGGCAAACCCGGGGGAAGTGAGAAACCCGCCTGTTCCCGTAAGCGAAAGGCTCGGTCAGACTCCCGGGCGACGTAGCCCGAATATTTCACTTCCACCTCAACCGCCGTCAGCGCGTCCTCCAACTCCTCCGTGCAAAACGGCGCTTCTCCTGCTCTTGCCAGCGCTGCAGCATGGACCCCGGGTCTTTTCAGCAATTCCCCTGCGCGAACCGGTTCCGAGATCCGCCCTGTGTCGGCCGCTTCCAACAGCGTGTTTACGGACGCCGGGCTCAGGGGTGTTTTACGGAACCAGATCCGGATTTCATCTTCCTGGCCCAGCCGGTCCTTCAGCGCCTCTTCCTGTCCCGGCGTCAGGAGCCCCAGGTCCCGAGCCGCGGGCCCGAGGCGGCGTCCTGCGTTGTCCTGCCGGAGAAGTAGCCTGAATTCGGCTCGGGAGGTGAAGAGGCGGTACGGCTCGTCGACGCCCTTTGTCACGAGGTCGTCGATGAGCACGCCGATGTAGGCCTGATCCCGGTCGAGGACAAAAGGCTTCCGCTCCTGGACTCTGAGAG
Source organism: Gemmatimonadota bacterium (assembly GCA_013043565.1). Classification (GTDB taxonomy): domain Bacteria; phylum Gemmatimonadota; class Gemmatimonadetes; order Longimicrobiales; family Gaopeijiaceae; genus JABDNZ01. Next base: position 3,991 of record JABDNZ010000330.1, read on the forward strand.
CGGCGTTGGCCCCTGCCATGACGCCCTGGCCAGCCGCTTCTTCATACCCTGTCGTGCCATTGATCTGACCGGCGAAGAAGAGCCCTGGGATCTCCTTCACCTCGAGGGTTCGTGAGAGTTGGTGGGGTGGGAAATAGTCATACTCGATGGCATAACCGACCTTGGTCATGACGACTTCCTCCAACCCGGGTATGGTCCGGAGGAAGTCCAACTGAACGTCGGCAGGAAGGGAGGTGGACAGCCCGTTTACATAGAGTTCCTGAGTCTCCAGACCCTCCGGCTCCAAAAAGACCTGATGCCTGGGGGCTTCGGGGAACCGTACGATCTTGTCCTCTATGGAGGGGCAATACCGAGGCCCCCGCCCGGAGATCTCGCCCCCATAGAGCGCACTCCGCTCCAGGTTCGCCCGAACCACATCCTTCAACCCATCTCCCGTCCAGGTCACCCAGCAGGAACGTTGCTCAGGAACCTCCTCCTTCGTGTACAGGCTGAAGCGGAAATCTTCCGGGTGCCCTTCCTGGAGTTTTACCCTTCGAAAATCCACCGTCCGGCCGTCGATTCGAGGTGGCGTGCCGGTCTTGAACCTGGCCGTCTCGAGCCCGGCCTCCTCCAGGGCTTCGGCCAGCTCCACCGAAGGAGCCTCACCCGCCCTCCCACCGCTGATTCCACCACCCCCGCCAACGTGGATCTTCCCTCGGAGGAAGGTGCCGGTGGTTACCACCACAGCCCGGGTCCGGAACGTAAGGTCACCTCGGGTCGCCACCTCGAAGTCCCCTTCCCCCCCGATCCTCAGCCCGATGACAAAATCCTGGAAAAGATCCAGCTTCTCCAGTTCGTCCAAAACCTGGCGAACTCCACGGGGGTAAAGGCCCCGGTCACACTGGGCTCTCGGACCCCAGACAGCCGGTCCCTTCGACCGGTTCAGCATACGGAAGTGTATCCGGGCGGAATCCGTCGCCCGGCCCATAACCCCCCCAAGAGCATCCACCTCCCGGGCGACGACCCCTTTTGCTACACCTCCGATAGCCGGGTTGCAGCTCATCTGCCCGATGCGAGCCAGATCCGGGGTCAGCAGGAGCGTGTCGCACCCGAGGCGTGCAGAAGCTGCAGCCGCCTCCGCCCCGGCATGGCCGCCCCCGATGACAGCGACGTCGTAGCGACCTTTCATCATTCCGTCGGCAAAATCTGGAACGGCCCGTCGGGAACTGGAGCCGTGGAATCCAAGACCTCCACGCTTTCGACGGACGAGGCCGGGGGGCCGTCCCAGAGACGGTCTTGAAACCTGTCCACCGCAGCACGGGGTCCGCCCACCAGGGCTTTCACCGACCCATCCCTGCGATTCATGACCGTTCCCCTCAACCCCATCTCCTGAGCAAGCTCCTGGGTCCATACCCGGAAAAAGACCCCCTGAACCCGCCCAGAGATCCGAAAGGCCCTCACCGTAAAGTCATCCGTAGACACGACCACTCCTAGCTTCCTATTTCCCAATGCAAAACTCACGGAAGAGCCTGTTCAGGATCTCCTCCCTGGGGATGACACCCAGGAGCTCTTCCAATGCCGTCTCGGCCGGCCGCAGATGGGTCGCCACCACCTCGGCCGGAAGGCCCTGGGCCAGGCCGGTCCGAAATCCCTCCAATTCCTCCCTGGCCCGGCCGATCCCCTCCCTATGGCGTTTCCGCGTCAGAACGGGAACCTCGCCCCCGAGGTTCACCAAGCCGCTGAAGACCAGGTTTCGTAGAACCCTCCTGAGATCATTCAGTCCCTCGCCCGTTTGGACCGAAAGCACCACCTCACCATCGGACGCCGAGGGCCTCTCGCCGACCCGACGCAAAAGGTCGGCCTTTGTCCTCGCCAACACCACTGGAGTGTCCCCCACGCCGGCCAGAAAGCCCTCCTCCTCCTCGTTCAGGGCCCTTGCCCCCTCCACACAAAAGAGGATCACGTCAGCCCCATTCAGGTACCGCCGTGCCACCTCCACGCCCATCTTCTCCACCCGCTCTTCGGTCTCCCTCAACCCGGCTGTGTCGACGAGCCTGAAGGGATATCCGCCCAGGGAAACCGTCACCTCGAGGGCGTCCCTTGTCGTGCCCGGAATCTCCGTGACGATGGCTCTCTCTTCCCCGATCAGAGCATTAAAAAGTGAAGATTTCCCCGAGTTCGGGCGTCCGGCCAGAACGGTGAGGGCACCATCCCGCAACAACTCTCCTTCAGGCGCCGTCCGGAGAAGCAGCTCCATGGTCTCCACCAGTTCAGCCGCCTTTCCCAGGATGGCCTCCAAGGGGATCGGGGGATCGTCCTCTTCGGGAAAATCGAGGTGGTGGACCAGGTGGGCCTCGAGGTCGACGATCCCCTCCCTCAGGCTTCCGATCCGTTCCGAGAGGCCACGCTCCAGTTGGTGAATCGCTGTTTCATGAAGAGCCCTGCTCCGACTCTCAATAAGGTCCAACACGGCCTCTACCTGGAGCAGGTCCATCTTTCCATTCAGATAGGCCCGGCGGGTGAACTCCCCCTCCCCCGCCAGTCGAGCGCCTGCGCCGAGACACCCCTCCAGAATCAAGTTGGGAGACAGCCATCCACCATGGCTCGAAATCTCGGCCATGTCTTCGCCAGTATAGGACTCTGGGCCCGGGAATACCGTCACAAGCACTCGGTCCAACCCCTCGCGGGAGACAGGGTTCAGCGCCCGGGTCAAGTGGACCTTCCGCGGTTCCGGGCTTCTCGGCAACCCCGGACACAGCCGGGTCACGATAGGAATCGCGTCAGGCCCCGATAGGCGAACCACCGCCAGGGCGCTGGGGCCCGGCGGGGTTCCCACTGCAACGATAGTGTCGGGATCAGCCATTTCCACTCCGGACGACCTGAGGCGGATTCAGGTGGCTCCCGGGATTCGGGAGCCCGGGAGCGGAGGCCTCGGGAACCTACTAGGTCCCCGCGTCGCTCATGGTTAAGGGCGGACCCGCCGAGGCCTTCTTCCTCTCGTTGGCTATGTAAATCTGCTGGGGGAGCGTCGCGATATTCGCGGTGGCGTAATAGAGATTCAGACCCGAAGCCAGCTGGAAGAAGATCACGACCATCATGATCGGCATGAGGTACATCATCATCTTCATTTGCGGGTTCTGCTGGGGCATCGACCGCATGCTCACCCACTGGAGGAGGAACATGGAGATGCCAAGGAACACCGGCAGGATGAAGTAGGGGTCCGGGGCAGAAAGGTCCGGAAGCCAGAGGAACGACACCCCCCTAAGTTCGATCGTGTTCTGGAACACGAAGAAGAGGGCGATGAGGACGGGCCAGGGAAGAAGCATTGGCAAACACCCCGCCAAGGGGTTGAAGCCATGCTCCTTGTAAAGCTTCATCATCTCCTTCTGGAGCTTTTCCGGATTGTCCTTGTATTTCGTCTGGATTTCCTGCATCAACGGCTGCGCCGCCATGTTCCGCATCTGGGCCTTCATCCCCTTTTGGTTCAAGGGGAACAGGACGATGCGCATCATCACTCCGAACAGGATGAGCACCCATCCGTACCCGATGTTCAGCTTATCATGGAGGAAGCCCAAAATCTTGATGATGATCCCGGCGAAAGGCCTGACGATAGGACGCATGAACTTCCACCCGTATGGGTTGGCGTTCTGCATATCCGAGCCCAAGGCCTCCAGTCGAGAGAATTCTTGCGGGCCCAGATAAAGCCTATACCTCACGCTGCCGTCCCTCGTCACCGCCTGGGACACGGCGACGGAGGCTTGATTCTCGGCCATCGTCGGGCGAACAACTGCTCCTCCGAGGTACGCCTCTTCCGCCTCGTCCTCCCCTGCCAGAAGGGCCAGAAGGAAGTACTTGCTCTTGAAGGCGGTCCAAAGGAGGGGCCCCTCTTCGATATCGAGGGTGTCCACCCGGCTCAGGAGGACAGACCGGATCCCCTGCTGCTGGTGGTTGATGACGTAGGCCGCAGCCCGGACCTCGTCCCGATCCTTCTGTTCGTTGAAGGGGATCCCGTGGCCGAGTTCCGTCAGAACCCAGTCCACATCCAAACCGGTGAGCCGGTTGGTCACCTCGATGACGTACCCATCGGGCCGGAACGTGTAGATCACCTCATACCTGAAGGGCTCCGTCGTGTGTTGATATACGAAGCTCAGGTCCCGGGGCCCGCCACCTTCCGTCAGACGCAGGCCATCTGCCGGCTCCACCAGGAAGTTGAGGCCGGAGAGATCCGCCGTATCTGACTGAGTGAGAACCGTCGTGCCCAAGGCGGCTCCATGGGGGTGGATCAGCTGTACCGGGCCATCGGTGGTAAAAGAAGGGAAGCCGGGGAGTCGGGCCGACACCAGACGGGCGCCCACAGTCGAGAACGTGAAGTCCACGAGGGGGCCCTCCACGGTGACGGTTGCTCCCGCCTCCTCCGAAGCACCCGGAACTTCGGGCTCACCTTGCCCCAGGACTCCCGCCAGTGGGTCCTGTACCTCCAGACCCTCGCTGGGCAGGTCCGGGGGAACCGAAGGATCCCCGGGCGTCCCGGCTTCCGGAGCGCCCTCCAGGACCTGGGCCGAATCCGGCGGGACATATCCGGGCCGCTCTTCCGGAGGCACCGGGGGGAACATCAGGTTGGTGATGACCAGTACTCCGATCATCAGCACCACTGCTAGGAGAAAGCGGATCTCGGTTTTCATGGGACCGGGTCGTACCCCTTACCCCCGAAGGGATGGCAGCGGAATATGCGACGCAGGGCCAACCAACTTCCCCTTCCCGCACCGTACCTCTCGACCGCCTCCTGGGCGTAGGCCGAGCATGTCGGCGAAAACCGACATGATGGCGGGGTAATCGGAGAAATGGCGAGGCGATAGAACCGTATCACCGCCAGGAAAGCCGCCCTGAACATAGCTCCTCTGTTACCTCCAGCAGTTCCCGCCGGAGCTGCCGGTAACTGACTTCGTAGGCCTCCCGTCTAGCCCGAACCAACAGGTCCAGAAGGATGCCTTGCTCCCTGAATCGAGGGAGAAGCTCCCGCCGCGAAACCTCCCGCAAACGGCGCTTCACCCGATTCCTGTCCACCACCCGCCGATGGTGCTTGGGGACTACAATACCCACTCTTGGCCCATCTTTACTAGAAGACAAAAAGAAGACGTCCAGACTAGACGTCTTCTTTTTCCTTCCCCGGCGCATGAGGCGCCGGATATCCCTGGTCTGGGTGATTCGACTCGAGGGGGGCAGGCCAAACCTGCCCGGCGCCCCCTCAGCTGGGCGCGCCTTCCCCACCGGTCTTACTTCGAGCCGACGCTCACCACCAAACGCCGCCGCCCTCTGTGGCGCCGCCGGTTGAGGGTTTTTCGGCCCCCTTTGGTCTGCATGCGGGCCCGGAACCCATGTTTGTTCTTCCTCTTCCGGTTCCGGGGTTTGTACGTCGGCATCATGAGAGTTCACCCACTTCGTCCATGGTTGCGTTGGTAAAATAGCTTTCAAAGGTACCCAAGAGGTCGGGTGAGGGTCAACCCCGAAACTCCTGTTTTCCCATGAGCTTCCGCCCGGATCCTCTAACCGAAATTGACTTTTCCACATTCGCAAAATAGCTTGCCTGCCCCCAATTCAGGGCCTCTTTCACCCAGCACGGACGTCAATGGAGCTCACGGCTTCCGAACTCTGGTCCCGAATCCTCCAGGTGGTCCAGACCGGGCTGCCCGAGCAGGCCTTCACGACCTGGCTTGCTCGGACCCATCCGGTGGCCCTGTCGGATCAGGAGTTACTCATCGAGGCCCCGAGCCAATTCCACGTCGAGTGGTTGGAGGACAAGTACGGCCCCCTCCTGGAGGAAGCCGCCTCGAAGATCGCCGGGCGCCATCTGTCCCTCTCCTTCTCAGCCGGAGACTCTCCCTCCGCTCCACCGGTTCCAACCGTGGAGCTGACGAGCCCGGATCCGGCCGATCGGAGATCCGCCGGGCCGCAGAAGTCGGACCAGGCGGATTCCGCGGGTCCCGGCCTCAACCGGCGTTATTCGTTCGACCGTTTTGTTGTGGGCGGGGACAACCAGCTCGCAGCCGCAGCCTGTTCGGCCGTGGCCGAGAAGCCCGCCCGCATGTACAACCCCCTCTTCTTGTACGGCGGCGTCGGTCTGGGAAAGACCCATCTGATGCACGCCATAGGGAACGCCATCCTGGAAGAAACACCCTCAAAAAGGGTGGCCTACGTTCCCTCGGAGCAGTTCACAAACGAGCTGGTCACCTCCATTCAAAAGGGGGCCATGCCCGAATTCCGCAGGCGTTACCGCCGCATGGATCTGCTGCTCGTGGACGACGTCCACTTCCTGGAAGGGAAGGAAAGGACCCAAGAGGAGTTCTTCCACACCTTCAATGCTCTCTACGATGCTCACAAACAAATCGTTCTGACCAGCGACCGACCCCCGAAGGAAATTCCGGGGCTGGAGGAGCGCCTGATCTCGAGATTCGAGTGGGGGCTGGTAGCGGACATCAAAGCACCGGACTATGAGACCAGGGTGGCCATCCTGAGGAAGAAGGCCGCCGACGACAATCTCACCCTGGACACGGAGGTCATCGACTTCATCGCTCAGTCGTGCACATCCTCCGTCAGAGAGTTGGAGGGAGCGGTCATCAAGCTCCTGGCCTATTCTTCCTTAAAAAACCTTGAAATCACAGTCTCTTTGGCCAAAGCCGCGCTTCAGGGCGTCTTGGGATCCAGGGCCCTCGAAAGGTCCTCCAAGTTGACACCCGATAGCATTAAGGCAGCGGTGGCCCACCAGTGGGGAGTCGAGGCGGAGGACCTGAGTTCGAAACGGCGAACAAAGGACTTGACGGTGCCCCGCCAGGTGGCCATGTACCTCATCAGAGAGTTCCTGGAACTGCCCCTCGTCAGGATCGGCTCCCATTTTGGAGGGCGAGACCATTCCACCGTGATCCATTCGATCCGGAAGGTGGAAGAGACCGCGGCCACCGAGCCGGCATTTCAACGCAAGGTCGCGGCTCTGAGGGAGGAGCTCTCTCGGCTAGTGTGAGAACGTCTGGGGAAAAGGCCGGGGAAAACTCCAGGACTTTCCACCAGACCGTGGAGAACAGATGTTCATGGGGAAAAGCCCGAGGTCTCCACAAGAATACCAACAACGATTTGGAAGAGGGACACCAGTGGACAGCGGTAGATTGGACAATACAGCTTCCATTCTCCACACTTCCACAGGTACTACTACTACTAGTTTTTTCTTTTAGAGAAGAATTAAAAGCACTCGATTCACGTTTTTTGTGGAAAGGGTGCAGGCCGAACCCCGGCGCAGCGGAGGATTCATGAATTTCACGATCACCCGACAAAACCTTCATCAGGGTCTTGCCGCCGTCTCTGCCAGCATCCCCACCAAGACCACGCTCCCAGTGCTTTCCAATATTCTGTTGGAGGCCAGGGACGGAGGCGTGTGGATGAGTGGGACGGATTTGGACGTGGCCGTTCGGGTACAGGTTCCTGCCGATGTAGAAGGGACCGGTAGCCTTACGGCCCCAGGAAAGAAGCTTCAGGAGATTGCCCGTGAGCTACCCGACCAACCCGTGGCCGTGGTGGCCCGGGGAGATCAGCTGGAACTGAAGTGCGGGCGGAGCGCCTTCAAGCTCAATGGCCTTCCCAGCGAAGAGTTCCCGAGCCTCCCTGGTGTGGATTTCGAAAAGGGGTGGAGCATTAGGGGGAGTGAGCTACAAAAGCTCATCCACCACACTTCTTTTGCGGTATCGACGGAGGAGAGTCGGCCCATCCTCAACGGGGTCCTCTGGGAACTCAGGGATGGCCGCATGCAGATGGTGGCGACAAACGGACATCGCCTGGCTCGTATGGCGGTGCCGGCCGGTCCGGCTACCACCACCAGTGCGGATTTTATCGTCCCGCCAGCGGCGCTCCAGCAGGTACAGCGCCTTTTTAAACCCGAGGACGAGCTGGAGGTTGCCAGGGACGGGAACCATTTGGGGTTCCGGTCCGCTGGGACGGAGGTCTACACCCGCCTCATCGAGGGAACGTATCCGAACTATGAGCAGGTCATACCCAAAGACAACGACAAGAACGCCATTGTCGAAAAGGGTGCCCTGGAATCGGCCGTCCGCCGGATGGCTGTCGTTGCCAGCGACCAGACTCACCGGATCCGCCTGGTGTTCGATGAGGGAAGAGTACAACTCAATGTACTCACTCCCGATCTGGGCGAAGGGGAGGACGAGTTGGAGTTGGACTATTCCGGAGAGGAGATGGAGATCGGCTTTAACGCCAACTATCTCCTGGAGGTTCTTCGGTACATGCCCACCGACGAGGTGAAGCTGACCTTCAGGGCTCCAGAAAGGGCGGCGACGCTGGAGCCGGTCACACCGGAGGGTGAGGACGACATGGACTATCTTTGCCTGGTGATGCCCCTCCGACTGTTGGACTAGGGTAAGCGAGACAAAGAGGAAAAAGGGGGGTCAGCCTTGGGCTGGCCCTTCTTTTTCTCCTTCAACTTCCGTCGCGAACGGCCTATCGTTGTTCGTGTAGAAGTAAGAGTAGGTCGCCAAAAGCCGACGAAGTGGAAAAGTGAACGCTCGACTAGCATTAAACGCACTGATCGTCCTGACCCTCCTCGCCGTCGGGTGTGGAGACGACAACGGGACGCCCCCCATCGACACGATCCGGTTCGGCCAGCTAGGCGAGGTCGAAGTCGGAATCCTGGCTCCTTTGGTGGTAGGGTCCGGATCTGGAGAGCTCCAGCAGATTCTCACCTGGGGCTCCTCGGGGGCGTGGTTGCTCAGGGAAGTCATCTCCTATCGCGGTCTCGAGGGAGACGAGACCGTGGAAAAAAACACCGGCGATCCGGTGGCCTATGCATCGGCCTATGCTTCTCTCATTACGCAGCTGAACGACAAAGAGACTGTTGAGCTCTTCTCCATTTCCCCCCAGCCGCCGGTGCCCTGCGCCCCCACCCGGACCCGCGTCACGGTGACGATCTGGGACGAGCTTCGGAAGGAGGAGGCGACGTGGGTCAGGTGTGCGTCCGGAAGCCTCGGCACCCTTCAGACCTCTGAGGCGGGGCCGGACCTCGATGCTCTGAAGGTTATCCAGGCGGCGATCCTGGTCAGGGATTTCACTCAAGGTTCAGAGTTTGTCTCGACCTATGTTGGGAGCGTCCCATTCGGAACCCTGGACAAGGGAGAGACGTCGGGTGCAGGGCTACAAGCCTCCCGAGAGTACTTCTCGGTCCCGGCCGGGAACCCGAACCCACCGACCGGGTGGTTGAACTTCTGGGCCGACCACAACCGGACTCTGCCCAAAGACATTCCTTTTGTCGATTGGGCCGAGGAGATGGTAATCGTGGCTGCCGTCGGCACCCGTACGGAGGCCGGCGACAGCGTAGAGGTCCGGAGGATTCTCCAGATCGGCGAAGGTACCCAGGTGTTCGTGCACGAGAGAATCCCGGGGGACTTCTGCTCCCCGGCCGCCAGAAACTCCAACCCTATCCATATCGTCGTGGCCCCACGGACTCTCCAGCCCACGAACTTCGCGGACCTGGTTCAGGAGCGCGTTCCCTGCGTGGAGTAGAGTAGTGTCCCTCCGCCGGCAATACGTCCTCGTCTTCGTTGCCTTCTCGGTTCTGGTGACGGCTTTGGGTGGAACTGCTGCGTACCTCAGCACCTCCGACGCATTGGAACGTGAGTTGGACCGGAGATTGGAGCAGGTAGCGGGGGCTGCCGCCGACGTGGGGTTGAGCGGGAACCTCCTGCTGGGGTTCAGGCCCGGGATGGAAGCGTCTCCTGATTTCCAACGGGAAAAGGCGAAGCTCGAGTACCTGACCAGGACCGTTGAGGAGGCTTATGTCGTGAGCCAGGACCTGAGGGCTCTGGTCACGACGCTCCCCACCGACTCCGTTCGCATCGGCGAGTTCCCGCCGGACCTGGCCCCGCACATCTCCGAGATCAACGAAGCCGTCGTGAACGGCTCGGCGGTGTCCCGGCTCTACGGGCCTTTCGAGGGTGGCCGGTATTACAAGTACGGTTTTGTCCGAGTCGATCATAGCTACGTTCCCGGAGCGCCGGGCAGCAACGCCGTCCTGGCCGTTCGGATGCCCGCCGAGTATCGGAGGCCGCTGACGGACTTTCGGCGAACCGCGATCGCGGGCTCTCTGGCGGCAGCGGTAATAGCCGCCCTTGTCGCGTGGTTCATGGCCACGGCCATCACCGGGCCCCTGAACAGGCTGGGCCGGGTGGCCCTCCGCATTCAGCGCGGGCGTATGGACGAGCCCGTCCGGAAGGAGAGGGGTGGGGAGTTGGGTCGCCTTTCCAGGGCGATGGAGCGTATGCGGGTTGGGATCCTCCACCGAGATGAACAACTGCGACTCATGTTGGCCCAGGTCGCCCATGAGATCAGGAATCCCTTGGGCGGGTTGGAGCTGTTCGCGTCCGCCGCCGCCGAAGCGGAGAATCCGGAAGAACGGGTGGAGTTCATCGGGAAGGTCAGGGACGAGATCACGGCCCTGAACCGCATCATCGACGACTTTTTGACCTTCGCCCGCCCTCTTCGGCCCCAAGGCGAGCTTCATGACGTTCGAGTCCCCGTTCAGGAAGCGGTAGAGTTGGTTGAGATCGAGATGAGGGATTCAGGGGGCAAACTCACCCTGGAGCTACCGGCCCAACCCCTCTTGGTGAAGGCCGACAGCGAGCACGTGAAGAGAGTTGCCCTGAACCTGGTGAGGAATGCGGCGCAGGCAGGGCAGGAGGTCATGGTCCGGTGTGAAGCAGAACGGGGAGAGGTCGTTCTGATGGTGAGCGACAACGGTCCGGGGGTCCCCCCGGAGCTCGAGGACCGTGTTTTTGAGCCATTCTTCACCGACAAGGAACAGGGAGCCGGCCTCGGGTTGGCCATTGTGAAGAGTGTGGTGGAGGCCAACGGGGGCCGGGTGGAGCTGACGACAGGAGGTGGGGCGAGTGCGGTGGGAGCTGAGTTCAGGGTATATTTGCGAGGTGGGGAAGACCTTCCTCCGGAAGAAGAAGAAGACTAGGAAATGGCCCAGGTTCTGATCATCGACGACCATGACTCCATGAGGGAAGGGCTGGAGCTCCTCCTTCGACGACGGGGGCACAAGACCTTCTCGGCGGAGGCCGGAGAGCGGGGACTGGCTCTCCTGGAAGAGATGGGTGCGGACCTGGTTATCACCGACCTCAAGATGGCCAAGATGGACGGCATCCAGGTGCTCCGCAGGGTGAGGGAGAAGCACCCGGACGTGGAGGTGCTGGTCATCACCGCCTATGGGACCATCGAGAAGGCGGTGGAGGCGATGAAACTCGGTGCTGCCGACTTCCTCACGAAACCGTTCTCTTCCGAGGAGTTCGGGGTGAAAGTGGATCGGCTCCTGGCGGACAGGCAGGAGAGGCTGCGCCTGAGAAGAGAGAACGTAGCCCTCCGTGTGGAAAACACCTATTTGCGGGAGGAAGCCGAGGCCCGTTACGGCGAGATCGTCGGCGAGTCCAAGCAGATGGAGCGGGTCTTCCAGTGGATCGGGCGGGTGGCCAAGAGTGATTCCACCGTCATGATTTATGGAGAGTCGGGCACAGGGAAGGAGCTGGTGGCTCGGGCGATTCATGCAGGCTCTCCCAGGAAAAGCGGCCCTTTCATCCGAGTGAACTGTGGAGCTCTGACGGAAGGCTTGTTGGACTCGGAGCTTTTCGGGCACGAAAAGGGAGCGTTTACCGGCGCAGAGAAACAACGCAGGGGACGATTCGAGTTGGCCGACGGAGGCACTCTGTTCCTCGATGAGATCGCCACGATCAGTCAGACGACTCAGATCCGTTTGCTCCGTGTCCTCCAAGAACGGGAGCTGGAGAGAGTGGGGGGTGAGGAGACGATCCCCGTCGACGTGCGGATTATCGCGGCCACCAACACTCCCGCGGACGAGCTCCAGAAAGGCGAGGAGTTCAGGGAGGACCTCTTCTACCGTCTCCACGTGGTTCCGGTCACCATTCCGCCCCTTCGGGAGAGGAAGGCCGATGTCCACGTGTTGGCCCGTCACTTTCTGGACAAGCTCCGTGAGAGGACCAACCACCGGGTCCATGATCTGAGCGATTTGGCCCTCTCCAGGCTGGAAGAATACGACTGGCCTGGGAATGTCCGTGAGCTGGAGAACGTCATGGAGCGGGCCCTCGTCCTGGCCGAAGACGACGTTTTGGAGGAAGAGGATCTTCCGTTCCTCCCCTCTGGCGACGCACTGGACACCTCCCTCATCGACGCGGCCCTCCCGGGGAGCGGCGTGGACCTGAATCAGGCGGTGGAGGGATTGGAGGAGCGTCTTCTGCGAAAGGCCCTCGAGCAGGCCCGGGGTGTGAAGGCCGAAGCCGCCCGCCTTTTGGGGCTCAAGACCAGCGCCCTCTACTACAAGCTCGAGAAGTACGGGATCGAAGTGTGATTCTCCCCCCCGGGCGCCTTCGGAATTCCCTCTTTATGGCAGCCGGTTGCTGCCTCGTTCCCACGGCCTGTCCATTCCCGGTGGTTGCCCAAGAAGACAGGATCGTCCAACTCGAGTTCGCCCACGAACAGGCCGAGGCCAACTATGAAGCCACGTTGGCTGAGGTGAGGGGCCGGGAGGTCCAGTACGCTACGGCCTCACAGGCTTTCGACGAGGCTCTGGCCAGGGGGAACGAGGAGGAGACGAACCGGGCCTACGTCGCCTCGTCGCAAGCCCTGGGGATGCGCACCCGGGCCGAGCGCCAACTCGAAGAGCGAGCGCAGGAGCTCAGGGAGGCCAGGCGGAATCTCCTGGAGGCGAGACGGATCTACGGGGAGGATCTCCTCGCCCAGGCGGCCTCTGAGAACGACCCTGTCGTCCAGCGGACCATCGCCGTCTTTGTGGAGAACAACTCCCTGGAAATCGCCCGGCTCCGATTGCTACCGGAGCCGGAGATCACCCTGGAGCCTCTACCGGAGTACGATATCGAGGAAAGGGACGGCCCGGTTGAGCTCCGACAAAAAGCGGGGCTTTTGGAGTTCGCGGCGAATCGTTATGAAGAGCAGCAGACCTACTTCCAACAACAGCTCGCCGAACTCCTCCAGGACCAGGATCTCTTCAGAAGGAGTGGCGACTTCCTTGCTGACCGGTCGAGGTTTGGAGACCGTCCGCCGGTAGGTGCCCAGGCCGGTCAGAATGTGCCTCCCCCCGAACAGCTCGATCAACAGATTCAGGAGTTGGAGACGCTTCAGGAAGAGTTGACCCGGCGGATCGAGACGATCAGGACCAGAGCCGCCGAGCTTCGCCGTCTGGCGGGGGGGGAGTGGGCGCAATGAAACCCCGCCGGGCTCTCCTCGTCCTCCTACTCTCCTCCGTGTGTGGTGCTTTTTGCATCCCAGGCCAACTGATGGGCCAGGTAACTTGGCAGGACCTCGTCTTCACAGGCGGCATATCGGCCGAATGGTACAACGGGAACCTGACGGCGGTAACGGCTCCGGCGGATCCCGCTACGGAGGCGTCGGCTGCCGTTGGGGAATTCGGGCTCAGGGGTGGAGTGATCCTGGTTGACGACGAGCGGCGAACCTTTGGCCTGCAGTTCGATTCCGGGCTCAGACAGTTTACGGCCGGGGGTTTTGTGGTCCGGGAATACGCACCCCGAGAGCTGGTGGGGAGGCTGGACTTCATGTATCGACAGACCGCCGGTTCCCTTGGGGAGATCTGGGTCCTCGGCGGGGTGGCAGGCCGGGGTGTGGACGACCGCCCACCCATGCCCCTCTTCATTCAACCTGGCCACAACACGATCGACGGACGGGTCCGGCTGCGACTTTATCCCATCGATGGGGTCTCCTACGACGCTCAGCTTTTTGGTGAACTGGCCAACTATGGAACCACGGACCTCACGCCGCAGTTGTCCCTCCTGGACCGTATGGTTCTGGGCTCGGAAGTAGGGGCCACATGGGGCTCGGATTGGACGATCCGCGGGCACGCGGGATTCCGGTACTCGGAGTACAAGAACCAGGGGACCTTCGACCCCGACGACCCTCTTCGGCGGGACAAGACGTTCAACCTGGGAGCGACCTGGACCCTTCAGTCCACCGTCCTGGCACAGGTAGGGGTAGAGGGGTTTGTGAACCGCTCCAACTCCAGCCGCCCGGAATACAACGCTTTAACCCTCCGGACCGTGGTGTCGGTTCCTCTGCCGGACCAGTTCAGTCTGAACTTCTCCGCCGATCTCACGGCGAAGAGCTATCTGACTGAAACGGAAGACGTCCTGTTGGTTCCGGGAGAGGAAGCGGACAACGCCTCTGTAGTATACCTCGAGGCAAGTCGTCCACTCTTCGTCAATCTGGACGGGGCGGTCCGGTTCGGATGGACCAGGGCAGAAGCAGAAGCCGGAAACGAGTATTACGAGCGGTTCGGGGCCAGCGTCCTCTTCCGCTACCGACCCTTCAACTGACTCCAAATCCCATCGCTCACCTCCGGCGGAATCAGGTGGGCCCACGCCAACAGCCGCCCGTGGTGGGACAGGGTGAGGTCGACCGGCAGCTCTTCTCCACGTAAGAGGACCTTTGGAATTCTGCGTCCTGGCTTCCCTGGGCCGCACCCGATCTCCAGTTCTCTTTCGTCCACTTGTAGGGACGAGGCCAGCGAGGAGCGGGCGGCCAGGCGTGCCAGGGCCGAGTGGCGGTGGGAGACACAGTCCCACTCGGTTCGTGAAAACCGGGACTCCAGGACTTCCTTCCAGTTCGGATCTGGGCCCGCGACCTCCTCGTACCCCCAGAGAAATGGAGGGACATCGTGGCCCGGGTCGGGCATCCAGGTGACAGCGTGGAGGCTGGTCCCGACCGTTTCGACCCGTAGCGGGAGAGCAAAGGACCGGAAGGCGACCTGCCCGAAGCGGGTGACGGGGGGATCGGCTTCGTTCCGTGGCTCTGCGAACACCGTGACCTGGAAGGTGGGGTGCACAAAAGTCGGGGGTGCGCCCAACGCCTTGCTGACGGTTTTGAACGCAGCTTCCTTCCCCGCCCACCTTATCCATAGAGCCCGATCGGGATTCGGGGCGGCCCGGATATCCTCCCGTTCCCGGGGGGAGAACACCCGCTGCAAGAAGCGGTGGTCCCCGGCCTTCCCGGGGTGCCTGCTGTCGGTGAGGTCGACGATGTCGTTTCCGAGATACCAACGGTTCGGCATGATCAGGAAATCATGAACCTCCCGGAAGGGGGGCGCAACGTTATTGCCCCTCGTACATGACCTTCCAGACCTTTCCTACCTGGCTGTCCGAGATAAAGAGGGATCCGTCCGGTCCCACGGCCAATCCCACGGGTCGGTGGTCGGCCCCCCTCGGGCTCACGTCCTGGCCGGCGAACCCGTTGGCGAAGATCTCCCAGGCCCCGGTGGGAGAGCCACCCGCGAAGGGGGCGAATACGACGTTGTAGCCGCCCTGGGGGGCAGGGGCCCGGTTCCAGGAACCGTGAAAGGCCACGAAAGCACCACCTCGATACTCCTCGGGGAACTGGGTCCCGGTGTAGAACTCCAGGTCGTTGGGAGCCCAGTGAGCCGGGAAGTCGATGAGGGGCTCTGCCATCTGGGCGCACCGGCCCGTTACCGTTCCGTCTCCACCGTATTCGGGCGCCAACACCTTGGTGTCCGTAGCCGGGTCGTAGTAGCAGTAGGGCCAGCCGAAGTCATCGCCTTCTTCGATCCGGACGAACTCTTCGGCGGGTTTTTCGGCGCTCTCCTCATGGGTGTAGAGGTCGCCCCATAGAGCGGATAGCTGGTCCCTGCCGTGGATCACGCCGAAGAGGCCTCCCGAGGGGTCGGTCCTGAGTGCCACGGTGTTCCTGAGGCCCGTGGCGAACCGTTGACCGTCCCTCTGGGTCTGGCCGCTCACCTCTGCGTCGAACCGCCAGATGCCGGCCCGGGTCTCCAGTTGGGGGCAAGGATCCAGACCTGGAGCACCCACAGCCCTGGGTTGTTCCTGACAAGCGTTGGACGGGGACCCGATATTCACGAAGAGGCTGGCATTGGGGCCTATGGCCAGGCTCTTTGCCCGGTGGTTGGCCTCGTTGGGCAGCCCGCTGACGATGGTGTCCGGCGGACCCGCCGGACCCGTCGATCCCTCCGGAAACGGGTAACGAAACACCGCGTCGTCCGTCGCGAAGTACAGATACTCACCGTCCAGGAGGACCTCGTTTCCGCCATTGTCGCCGAACCGGTGAACCTCGTTCGCTCGCCCGTCCCCGTCGGTGTCCCTCAGGACCGCTACTCCGCCGGGTATGACCGATCGGTCGGGGCCCCGGTCGTTGTTCAACGCAAGAAGGACGTCGCCGGTGGGAGAAACGTCGATGTGCCGGGCCCGGCCCACGGAATCGGAGACCACCACTGCGCAGAACCCCTCCGGGAGAGTGATGCTTCCGTTGTCCGGGTCACACGCTGATTGTGGTGTAGCGAAGGACTCGCCCTGGCACCCTGTCAGCACTGCGGCCACCGGGAGCGTGGCGAGAAAAGAGCGGATCAACCGCCGAGGCTGCCGGTTCATGAGACGACCCCTCTTTGAAGTAGGCTGGAGGCTTGAAGCTTCAAGAATCAATTACGGCGCCGGGACGGTCAAGGGTCGGGCCGGCCGTCAGGACGGTCCGCTTCCCCCGCCCGTCTCCAGAACCTGGGCGAACTCATCGGGCAGATCCGAGTCCCGAATGGCCCGTTGAGCTCGGGCCAGGTCGTATTCCACACGCAGGAACTCTGATCGAACCCTACCCTTCTCTCTTTCGGCCCCTTCCTCCAGGTGGAGGAGGAGGCAACAGGCCCTCCAATCGCCGTCCTTGGGCCGGCCGACGGACCCGGCGTTCACGAACTGGATCCCGTCTACCGTCCTGGTCCAGGGCTTGTGAGTATGCCCGAAAACCACCGTATCTCCAGGACGGCATCCCAGTTTTTCAGCCATCTGGAGGCAAAAGGAGTCGGGTCTGTCCTCGGTCCAGTAGACCGTGTTGAGGAGTGGGTTCCCATGGATCAAGATGATGGTAGGTGCGGTGAGGTGTCCTCCCCAGGGTCGGAGGTCCAACCGGAACGGGAGGGCGCCGAGGTACTCGCGAGTCTCATCCGATACGTGATCCAGGGTCCAGGAGAAGCTGAGGTGGGCAAGCTCGATGTCCTTGGGGTCCTCGTAGGAACAGCCGCAGTGGTTGTACCGGGTAGCCACGGTGGAGTCGTAGTTTCCGGCAACCCCCTGGACACCTTGAGCCACGAGAACCGCCGGGACTTCATTGGGCCAAGGGGCATACCCCACCAGGTCACCCAGGTGGTAGGTGCCGACA
>JABDNZ010000332.1 GCA_013043565.1 Gemmatimonadota bacterium
TCTTCGGCTTTCCCACCTGAAAACGGGTTTCGACCGATTCCGGTGAAGCCCTGACCCTCATGAAGAACCCCATCGTCGATCCGCGCCTGACCCAGCGCCTGAACGAGGCCGAGAAACGCCTCGAGGAGGTAGACGCGGAGCTCTCCGATCCCGCCGTTGCGGGGGATCCGGACAGCCTCAGACGGCTGGGGATCGAACGCTCCGAATTGGAGCCTATCGTCTCCGTCGCCATAGAGGTTCGACGGTTACAGGTCGAGTACGAGGCTGCCGGGGAGCTTGCCGAGGATTCGGACGATCCGGAGATGAGGGAGCTGGCGGAAGAAGAGCTGGTCGGGCTTGGACAGCAGATAGATGCCGTGACCAAGACCGCGAAGGAGCTCTTGGTCCCGGACGATCCACTGGAGGACCGGCCGGCAGTGGTGGAGGTTCGAGCCGGGACCGGGGGCGATGAAGCCGGACTCTTCGCCGGCGACCTCCTTCGTATGTACCGACGATTGGCCGAACGAAAGGGTTGGACCGTCGAGTTGATTGCCCTCTCGGAGGGGATCCCTGGATCGGTGAAAGAGGTGATCTTCTCGGTCCACGGTCGGCGGGTATACGGCCATATGCGTTTCGAGTCCGGTGTCCACCGGGTCCAACGGGTCCCCCAGACCGAGAGCTCCGGACGGATCCATACATCCGCCGCAACGGTCGCCGTGCTGCCGGAGGCCGAAGAAGTGGACCTGGAAATCGATCCGGCCGATCTGCGAATCGACGTCTTCCGCTCCTCCGGCCCCGGAGGCCAATCGGTAAACACGACCGACTCTGCGGTTCGGATCACTCATACACCATCAGGGTTGGTGGTGAGTTGCCAGGACGAGAAGTCACAGCACAAGAACAAGGCGAAAGCACTCAAAGTCCTTCGAAGTCGTCTCCTGGATCTCAAGATCGCAGAGCAGGAGGCCCACCGGGCCCGGGAGCGGCGCATGCAGGTTGGAACCGGTGACCGGTCCGCCAAGGTTCGCACCTACAACTTTCCCCAAAACCGCGTGACCGATCACCGTATCGGACTCACCCTCCATCGGCTTGAGGAGATCCTGGACGGAGATCTGGACGAACTGATCTCCGCATTGCGGCTCGCTCAGGAAGAGGAGCGGCTGGAAGCTGCCGAGGCGTGACCCGGCAAGAGGCCGGCCGTGGTGAGGCTCATCTCCCGGCTCCGGGGGAGGCATGGACCCCCATCCGTCTCACTCGATGGTGCGGAGAATACCTCGCGAAGAAGGGCGTGGAGAACGGTCGGCTGGACGCCGAGCTCCTCCTGGCCGACGTGTTGGACGTGGCCCGCCTGGATCTTTATCTCCAGTTCGATCGCCCCCTCCGCCCCGCGGAGCTGGAGGCATTCAAAACGCTTTTGCGCAGAAGGGCGGCCAGGGAACCGCTCCAGTACATCCTCGGGAAAACACCTTTCAGGGAATTGGACCTGAAGACGGACTCCAGAGCTCTCATCCCGAGGCCGGAGACGGAAGTATTGGTGGAGGAAGTGTTGGCTTGGACCGGCCGGAGCGTTGGCCCCTTCACCGGAGCGGATATCGGCACGGGCTCCGGGGCGATCGTTCTTTCTCTTCTCAAAGAGGGACCCTTTGAAAAGGCCATCGGCACCGACCCGTCACGAGATGCTCTGGATCTGGCGGCGGAAAACGCCAGGGGTCACGGATTGGAACGGAGAGTGGAGTTCAGGAATGGTCCGGGCCTGGAGCCTCTGGAATCCGAAGAGCGCTTCAGCGTGATCGTCTCGAATCCTCCCTATATCCCAGAGGGTGAAAGGGGGTCTCTTCAGCCCGAGATCCTGGAGTGGGAACCAGGGGGCGCTCTTTTCGGGGGCCCGGACGGCCTGGCCGTTCTCCTTGACCTGGTCACCGGGGCGCGAGATCACCTCCTCCCGGGGGGCCTTCTTGCCATGGAAGTGGGGGATGGCCAGGCGGGGACCGTCGTTCAGGCAATGAAGGGGACGAAGAAGTTTTGTGAGATAACCATCCGCCCCGATTTGGCGGGCCGGGAAAGGGTCGTAATGGGGGTGGCTTCTGAGTAGGGTTTGACGGATCTTAGTAGGCGTTTTTCACGAAAGGGATACGATGCAAGAGATCATGGAGATGGCTGAGCGGCTAGGACAAGCTTTGGCCCGAACTGATGAATACCAGCACCTTCGCCGGGCTATTTCAGCGTCCGGGGACGATCGGGAGCTGGCCGAGCTCCAGACCCAGATCCAGGAGCTGGAAAAGGCCATGCAGGGTCGGCTTCAGACGGGGGAAGAGCCGACGGAAGACCAGGCCAAACAGTACGAGGGCTTCTTTTCGAGCCTCCAAACCAACGCATCCTACCAGCGTCTGGTGTCTGCTCAGGCCAACTTCGACAAGGTCGTAGCGAAGGTGAACGAGACGATCCACCAGGGGATCCAGAAGGGGGCAGAGAGCCGGATCATCCTGAGCTGAAGCCCGTTCGATGTCGGAGAAGGGTCTCAAGATCCTGAGAGAGCCGACCTACAGGCTCATTGATCCAGTGGTCCGGTGGCTGATTCGCTGGAGGATTCATCCCAACGCGATCTCCACCTTCGGGTTCGCCGTCACTCTATTGGCGGGAGTCCTCTACCATTCCGATCATGTCCGATCCGCGGGCCTCATGGTCATCCTTGGCGGCATTGTCGATATTTTCGACGGCCGGGTGGCCAGGGAGAGCGGTCTGGAGTCCAAGTTCGGTGCCTTCTACGACTCGACGTTGGATCGTATGAGCGAAGTGGTCGTGTTTGTGGGTTTGGCCTCTTTGTACAACACCCTTCGTGGCGGTATGGGTGACGTGGTCATGGTATATGTCATCCTCCTCGCTTTGGGAGGCTCACTGCTGGTGAGCTACACCCGAGCCCGAGCCGAAGGGTTGGGTTTGGATTGTAAGGTGGGACTGATGCAAAGGGCTGAGAGAGTAGTATTGTTGGGGCTGGGTTCGGCTCTCTTCGGGCTCGCCTGGAATGGACTCGCGCTGGACCTGATCATTATCACCGTGGCGGTACTGACGAACCTTACCGCCATCCAACGAATCGTTTGGGTCTATCGGCACGCCAAGGGCGTTCCTCTGGAGTAGGCCCGTGCCGGAGAAGAACCCGGTCAGTGAAATGGAGACAACAAAAATGGAACGTGCTGAGATCAAGGGTGCTGAAGGGAAACTCGGGGTTCTCCTCCCGGGCATGGGTGCGGTAGCCACAACCTTCGTTGCGGGTGTCGAGGCGATCCGCCAGGGCTTGGCGAAGCCCATCGGCAGCCTGACTCAGATGAACACGATCCGTCTGGGGAAGCGGACCGAGAATCGTCGCCCGCTTTTGAAAGACTTTGTTCCCATCGCAGACCTCGACCAGTTGGTGTTCGGGGGATGGGATCCGATCCCGGACGACGCGTACGAGAGCACCCTAAAGGCGGGGGTCCTGGAGAGTTCCCACCTGGAGCCGATAAAAGGGTTTTTGAGCGGAATCAAACCCATGTCGGCCGCTTTCGACCCTGCCTACGTGAAGAAGCTGGATGGGCCGAACAAGAAGTCAGGCGCCACAAAAAAAGACTTGGCCGAGGCCCTGAGGGAGGACATCCGCCGCTTCAAGTCCGAGAACGGGTGTGACCGAATGGTCATGGTCTGGTGCGGATCCACGGAGGTGTTTTTGCGCCCGGGTCCCGCCCATCAAACGATGGAAGCCTTTGAGCAGGCCATGGAGGCCAACGATCCGTCCATCGCCCCGAGTATGCTCTACGCTTACGCAGCCCTTATGGAGGGCGTGCCCTATGCGAACGGGGCCCCGAACCTTTCGGCGGATTTTCCAGCCTTCGAGGCGCTGGCGGATAAGAACGGTATTCCCATCGCCGGGAAGGACTTCAAGACGGGTCAAACCCTGATGAAGACCATACTGGCGCCGGGCCTCAAAACCCGGATGTTGGGCCTGGACGGCTGGTTCAGCACCAACATCCTGGGTAACCGAGACGGCGAAGTCCTGGACGACCCCGAATCCTTCAAGACGAAAGAAGAATCGAAGCTCGGTGCCCTGGAGCATATTCTCCAGCCGGAGCTTTACCCGGAGCTGTACGGGAACATGTACCATAAGGTGCGAATCAACTACTACCCGCCCCGGGGAGACAACAAAGAGGGCTGGGACAACCTCGATATCTTCGGATGGTTGGGTTATCCCATGCAGATCAAGGTGGATTTCCTTTGCCGGGACTCCATCCTCGCGGCTCCGATCGTCCTCGATCTGGTTTTGTTCATGGACCTGGCTGCCCGGGCGGGGATGTCCGGGATTCAGGAATGGCTCTCCTTCTACTTCAAGAGCCCCCAAACCGCCGAGGGCCTTTATCCCGAGCACGATCTCTTCATCCAACACCGAAAGCTGAAGAACACGCTCCGGTGGATGATGGGGGAGGACCTCATTACCCATCTCGGCATGGACTACTACGACCGGGGATCGGATTGAACCGTAGTCTCTTTATCGTACTGGAGGGGGTAGAGGGTGCCGGAAAGAGCACCCAGGCCCGGCTTCTTTCCAGTTGGTTCGACGGCCTCGGCCTCGAGCACCTGGTGGTGCGAGAACCGGGCGGGACCCCGGTGGGGGAAGCGATCCGGAACGTGGTGCTGGACAAGGGAGGGCTCACCATGCCGCCGGAAACCGAGCTGTTTCTGATGCTGGGTGCTCGAGCCGCTTTCGTGCGGGACGTGGTCCGTCCGGCGCTGGAGGAGGGGCGGATCGTGCTGGCGGATCGCTTCGATCTCTCCACCTTCGCCTACCAGGGGTATGGCAGGGGCCTGAACCTGGATCAGGTGACTCAGGCCAATGCTGTTGCCACC
>JABDNZ010000340.1 GCA_013043565.1 Gemmatimonadota bacterium
GGGACGGGTCGTCAACGGCTCCGCTCACCTGTGATGTGTACTCCGGCAAGCCAAGGGTTCCCAAGGTCTGGACCGCCCTTGCGCGAATACCTATGCGGCGGTTTCGGAGCAGGGGCAGCACGCCGTCCAGAAAAGGGGCAGCGGCTTTTTTTAAGACGTCTCGCTCTTCGCCTCCGAGCCTCTGGGCGTATTGAAGGACAAACTCCAGGAACCGGAGTTGATTCCGTTCCTCGACCTGCTTCCACAGGTCCGGGAGCTTCTCGGCGTCGGAAAGGGAATCCAGGAGGATCGGCTCCCAGGTAGCGTTCAGCCTCGCCCAGAGTCGGTCCTCTTTTTCATTCCTGAGTCTCAGTAGGAACGTCACGACGGCGGCGGCTACCGCCATCGTCATCAGCACGACGATCGTAATGGCAAGGAATAAGAAGACCTGGTCCGAGAGGAGCGTACCGACGGTGGATCCAGGGCCGTCCATCTTGTCAGCGTTTCAAGAGGCGGCGCACGCGGGCCAGGACTTCCACAGGTGAAAAGGGCTTGACCATGTAGTCATCGGCGCCCAAGTCGAAACCCCTCGCAATATCCTCTTCTCTTCCCATCGACGTGAGCATCATGATCGGGAGCCCATAGTAGGCCGGGACCTTTCGGAGCCTTTCCAGCAACTCGAACCCGTCCATTCCCGGCATCTTCACATCCAGAATGGCCATGGAGATCTGGTTGGCGAGGGCCCCTTCCAACGCCTCGGATCCGTCGGGAAAGTGGAGGACGTTGAAGCCCTCTTTCTCCAGGCGATGAATGAGGATCCCGGCCGAGAGCGGGTCGTCTTCCGCGACGAGGATCGTTGCAGCGTCGTCGGCCCCTGCGGTCTCGGCCAGAGTGTTTCCTCCGGACTCGAAGGCTTCTTCAAGAAGGGCATAGGCCTCTTCTACGGCATCATCGAACACTGCACCGGACGTGATCTCGACCACGCCTCCCGACGCGGTGACTCGGAAGGACTCCCCCCTCGGATCCCTATGGGTGAGGTCCCGAATGGCGTCGAGGATTTTCTGGAGAAGGCCGGAGGTTGCTTGTCGGTTCAACCCGGGGCACAGGAGGAGAAACTCGGCTTCCTCCCATCTCGCCGCGACAGACCCTTTCGGGACCGCGTCTCGAATAAGAGTGCCAACCGACGCGAGGACGCTATCGGCTATCTCGTGGTCGAAACGCTCTTCCAACTTCCTGAATCCATCGAGCCCGACGATCCCGACAGAACTGGGATCCGGGAAGGTCCAACGATCCCAGAGATCCCGGATCACATTCCTCTTCAAGAGGTGGGTCAGAGCATCTGTGGTCTCGTTCAACCGGCGTTTCGCCACAGCATGGAGGCAAGAGCTTACGGTCGTCGCGATGGCCGTCGGGTCCACCGGCTTCTCGAAAAAAGACTGAGCGCCGAGGGCGAGGCACTCAGCCTTCACATCCGGGGTGCCGTGTCCGCTCACGACAAGAAGTGGAAGGTCTATGTACCGCTCCTGGTCCCTCACATGAGCAAGGAGGGTCCGGCCGTCTCCGTCCGGGAGGTAGAGGTCCGTCATCAGGAGAGCGACTTCTTCCCGGTCGAGGATTTCCTGGGCCTCGGCCAACGTCGAGACCGTGTGGATGGTGCGATCGGGGGCCTGGAGGGCCAACTCGAGGAATATCACGTCGGTGGGGTCATCCTCGACAACCAAGACGACGAAATGCTGGGAGGGCTCGGGCCCCATGGAGGAGAGGGTGGCCTTCAGCTGTGCTCGCAGGGCTGAACCGAATTCCAACAGGTCGGCGTCATCCGCGCCAACCAGGTCGAACGCGGCCTTTTCCACATTCTCCAGGCCTTCTCCGATCGCCCAGTTCAGGAAAACCTTTCCCATCCGGCGGATGGTTCCGGCGCCTTCCTGTTCGCCTCTTTCGAGGCGCATGAGGCCCGCGGTCAGAACCGCCAGGCGGGGCTGCAGCAACTCCGGGGCCCTGAGTCTCCCGCCAGGGCTAGGCACCGGTATCCCCGTCCGGGGGGACAACGCCCCCCTCCTCAAGGGGGAAGAAGTCGGCCAAAGCTCCAGAGAGCTCCGCCGCGAATGAGTCTCCCTTCTCCAGGACTCTCGTAGCCTGGGCCAGGAGGCGTTTTCTCTCGTTGAGGGACAGCTCCTTTCCCGTGCAAATCACGACAGGGAGGTCGGAGCGCCGGCGGTCCTTCCGAAGCCGCTCCAAGAAGGCCGTTCCGTCCATCACCGGCATCACCAGATCAAGGAGAACCAGATCGGGATCGAAGCTTCGGAGGGCCTCCTCCGCTTCCTCGCCATTCCCAGCCATGGTCACCCTTATGCCGAGTTCCTCCAAAGAGGTCCGGAGGAGCTCCTGGGTCCCAGGCTCGTCTTCCACGACCAAAACCTGCCGGCCGCGGGGCTCTCGAAGGTTCCGGCGAAGCACCGTCAGGAGTTCGCCCTTGTCAACAGGCTTGGTGAGCAGGTCCACGGATCCGAAGAGGCTTCCGCGGTCCTGCTCCCCTGCCACCACGGAGATGATTACGACCGGGATGTCTCGAAGTTCGGGCGTTTCTTTGAACTCTCGCAACGCCTCCCAGCCCGTCATGTCGGGCATGATCAGATCCAGGGTGATCAGGTCCGGGCGTTGCTCTTTCGCCGTCCGGATACCCGCCTCGGCCGAGGGCGCGGTCAGGACGTCGAAGCCGAGGTCCTCCAGTTGGGCTCGTAGAAGCCGGAGGGAATCAGGATCGTCGTCGATGACCAGGATCCTCGCCCGCCGTCCAAAACGGCCAGCCGGTTCGGTTGGCGAGGCGGCTGGACGAGTGGATTCGATAGGAGCCAGAGCCTCTTCCATCAGTTCCTGCTCGGCCCTCTTCTCTGCCGATGCCAGCTCCGTGAGGAGGATCGTGAAGGTGGAACCTTTTCCGACCTCACTTTCGACTCGGAGATCGAAGCCCATCAGCTGACAGAGAGACCGGGATATCGTGAGACCCAGCCCGGTCCCGCCAAACTCCCGGCTCGTCTCCTGGTCAGCCTGTTGAAAGGCCTCGAAGATGGCCTGAAGTCGGTCCGGGGGAATCCCGATGCCAGTGTCCCGGACCGCAATCGAAGACGGGGTGCGACCATCCTCCTGCACCCTGATTTCGACCGCAACCTCCCCCGTGGTCGTGAATTTCAGGGCATTCCCCACCAGGTTGATGATGACCTGGCGGAGTTTTCCCGAGTCGGTCTCAACCAGGTCCAATCCCTCCGGGATGACGCTCCGGAGGACGACGTCCTTTTCTTTCACCTGCCCTTCCAACTGGGAGAGGGTGTCGCCGACCAGGGCGGTGAGGTCGACCGGTTGAAGGTCCAGCTCCATCCGGCCAGCCTCGATCTTGGCCAAGTCCAGGACCTCATTGATCAGATCCAGGAGATGTTTCCCGTTGGCGATGATTCTCTCCAGAAAACTCAGCTCCTGATCTTCCAGGTTTCCGGTTCGATTCTTCAGCAGAATGTTCGTGAACCCGATCACCGAGTTCAAAGGAGTCCGAAGCTCGTGGCTCATGCTGGCCAGGAACTGGCTCTTTGCCTGGTTCGCGGTCTCCGCCTCCTCTTTCGCCATGCGAAGCGCAAGCTGCGTACGCCGGCGGGCGGTGACGTCCTTTTCGAACACGGCGACTCCGGTAATTCCCGCCGCTTCCCTGATCGGATTGAAGAAGAACTCATAGGTTCTGATCTGTCCCCCGATTTCTTCCTCGCGGAGCTCGCTGAACGCGTTTCCTTGGAGAGCCCTCTCGTACATCTCGACGTACCAGTCCACGTCGGGGGGAGGGAGACAGTCCGACGGACGGTCTCCGACTCTAGGCTCCCTGTCTGTCCTGACCTCCAACGCCATGGAAAAGGCCGTATTGAAGGTGATCAGCCGTTTGCCCCGATCCACCGACCAGATCGCATCCCCCGTGTTTTCCACGAGAGCGCGAAGGTTGGCCTGAAAAGCCTCGAACTGCCTCCTGGCTCGAGTCTGCTCGGTGATGTCCCGGAAAATGCTCCGTGTGGCGACAGCTTCACCGTCCTTGATCCATGCCGTGGCACTTCCGGAGACCTGAATCACCTCTCCGTCAGCTGCCACAAGGTCCACCTCCAGCACCGGGAGATCTTCTCCCTGGAGAGCCCGAGCGAAGTCTCGTTTGCACCTTTCTCTACATCCCGCGTCCAGGATCTGGAAGAGCGTAAGGGTTTGGATGTCTTCGTCACTGTATCCCAGGGCGTCCTTCCACGCCCGGTTGACATAGATGAAGCGGCCCTCCGGGTCCACGCTCTGGATCAAGTCGTGGGCGTTGTCCAGGAAATCCTGTAGGCGCTCCTCCTTTTCCTGGATCAGGCGCTCAGCCTGCCGACGGTAGTCGATTTCCCGGGCCAACGCTTCGTTGGCTTCCCGGGTAGAGTCGGCGACCTCCCCCTCTCTGCGGAAGGTCAGGTAGACGCTTGCAAGAAGTCCGACGAGGGCACTGGCGTAACTCAGAACCTTCAGGGCATGGGCCCCCACAAAAAGGGCGTCATGGTACTGGGAGGAAAAGGGCATGAACGCGGCATGGGCCATGACCCCGATCAGCAGGGATACGATCAGCCAATGTTCAAATGCATCGACTCGCCAATGGTTCTTGACAAGGAACCCAATGGCGGCGACCAAAAACAAGAACCCGGGAACGAGCTCGGCAGGCTGGCGAATCAGTCGGTCTGGTCTGAGTGCACCGGTCAAAGGGAACAGGTCGAAGATCGCGAACACGACCACCGTGAAGAGGATAGCCGTCAGAAAGACCGTAGCTTCCCGCACCGGTGCACGGTCCGGGTCCTTTTTCCGTCTGTACCCGGCGTACCAGCCAATCAGGAGGAAAAGAGAGAGAAAGGTGCCTGAAGCGGTGAAGCTCCAAGTGGCAAGCCCCTCCAGGTCCTCCGGGGTCCGGCTCCCCATCCATCCCGTGGCCAGGACGGCGGGAAAAAGGTCGAGGAACCCGGTCCCGAGAAAACCAGTGCCGATAAAGAGGATCGTCTCCTGTTTTCGGCTATAAAACCGGACGAGGGCCAGGGCCCCGACCACAAAGGCCAAACACGCCGAAAGGGCCTCCAGGGTACCGTAGAGGATCGGGCCGGATGTCCAGTCCGTTCCTGCGAGGCCCCGGGCCAAAACGGCTAGGAGGACCACCGCGAAGAAGTGGATGGCAGCCCTCGGGGCCGTCCTGTCCCCCTTGAAGACTCGGGGCATGTCCGACGCACCCGTCGGGGAGAACGGATCGTCCGGCGACCCGGTCTGAGGGTGCGGGTTGCCTATTCCTGGGGGTTCAACCACCGGGCAATACTCTCCAGGAGAATCGTCTCGTCTACGATCGGTTTGGTCACGTAGTCGTTAAAACCTGCCGCCAAAAACTTTTCCCGATCACCGGCCATCGCGTGGGCGGTCAGGGCTATCACGGGAACGCCCGACAATTCTTCTTGATCCCGGATCCAGCGGAAAACCTCCAGACCGTCCATGTCCGGGAGAGAAATGTCGAGAAGAATCAGGTCCGGATCGTTTTGAACGAGGCTTTCAAGTGCCTCAGAGCCATTTTCAAATTCGGTAAGGTCGTAGAGATCTTCGAGAAGTGCTTGCACCAGAAAGCGGTTATCCGGGTTGTCTTCCACTACGGCGATGGTCGGTCTCATTTCTCTCCCTCCTTCAGAACCTCCCTGAGGGCGCCGCACGCCGCTTCGAACTCTCTCTCGATGGCCGGGAGGAGAGCCTCCACCTCATCCATCTTTCCGGCTTCTGCCAGAGCCTCCGCATCACTGGCCAATGCCTGCACTCTCTGGGCTCCCACGTTCCCAGCGCTCGACTTCAACGTGTGAGCTCCGGTTTCGGCCTTTTCGGGGCTTTTTGTCGCTACTCCCTCCTTGATTTGGTCGAGGCGCTCTTTAGCGTGAGTCAAAAAGAGCTCAACCATCTTTTTCTGGAGGTCGGCCCCGCCCCACTCGTTCAGCCGCTCCATCTGCCCCAGGTCCACAAAGGGAAGCTCGCTCATACCATCTCCGCTCATGTACCCCCCTCGATGGAGGCTTGTAAGGCTTTCAAACCCTCTGATGCACCGCCTGGGTGGCCAAAGACCGCCGATCCGGCCACAAGCACGGTGGCCCCGGCATCGACAACGCTCTGGGCCGTATCCGGCCCTATGCCGCCATCCACTTGAAGGTGGACCTTATCCAGGCCCCCACTCTCCAACAGCTTCCGCGCAGCCTCGATCTTTCGCAGTGAGTTTGGGATAAAGGCCTGCCCGCCGAAACCCGGGTTCACCGTCATCAGTAGGACTAAATCAACATACTCTATGATGTCCGCCAACGCGCCGATGGGCGTGGACGGGTTGAGCGAAACACCGGGTTGGGCTCCCAGCTCACGGATCTGCTGGAGGGTCCGATGAAGGTGGGGGCAGGTCTCCTGATGGACGGTCACGCGATCAGCCCCAGCCTCCACAAAAGCCGCGAGGTAGCGCTCCGGGGACTCGATCATGAGGTGTACGTCGACCGGAAGCTCCGTGGCCTTTCTTACCGCACGGGTCACAAGGGGCCCGATCGTGATGTTCGGGACGAAATGGCCGTCCATTACATCCACGTGAATCCAGTCAGCCCCGGCGGCATCCGCGGTATGTACGTCCTCGGCCAACCGTCCAAAGTCAGCCGAGAGGATCGATGGGGCGATGAGAGTCAAGGTTCTTCTCCAGTCCGTGTAATCC
>JABDNZ010000102.1 GCA_013043565.1 Gemmatimonadota bacterium
GAACCGCTCTTTGTACTCCGCCCTCGATGTACTCGGTGGCAGGGGGACGTTTTGTGTAGTCCCCTTTCCCGGACCGACCCCGGTCTCGTTTGCTGCACCGGTGCCGGGGTAGTGAGGGAACTGATGAAGGGAAAGGAAGAAGACATCACCGTCATCGTAGAAGGCGTCCTGTGTCCCATTCCCATGATGAACATCCCAATCCACAATCAGGATCCTTCGTGCAAGCCCCTGCGCTTGGACGTACCGGGCCGCAACCGCCACGTGATTGAACAGGCAGAAACCCATGGCCCTGGCAGGTGTGGCATGATGGCCCGGGGGGCGCGTGGCCACAAATGCGTTCCGAATCAAGCCGCTTTCGACCCCGTCCACCGCCGTAAGGACCGCTCCGGAACTACCCATCGCGGCGTCCCAGGAGGCCCCGGAGACCAGGGTGTCCGACTCGAGGGGGATCGACCGCTCCTCCTCCAACGCCCGATCCGAATACGCCCTGATGAGGTCCATATGCTCGTGGGTGTGTACACGGAGAATGTCCTCTTCGGAGGCCGATCGGGGTTCCATCTGGGCCACGCGATCGTGAAGGGCCAGCATATCCTTGCTGACCGCCGAGGAAACGGCCCTCATGCGGCCCTGATGCTCCGGGTGGCCCCACCCGGTGTCGTGGAGGGCGGATGCCGGGTGGAGAAGAAAGCCGGTCCTGAGCTCCGCCCCTGATTCTCTGGGGTTGGTCATTGGCCCTCCTCCCCCCGAACCTCTGCGATCCGGTCCTGAAGCGCCCGGACGGTGAGAGCTCGGCTCCGAAGAGCGATCAGGGCGTCACAGGCCACGCTTGCAGCAGACATCGTCGTCAGGTAGGGGATATTGTGCGTGATGGCGGCTCGCCTCATGGCATAGTCGTCGTACTGGGACTTCTTCCCCAAGGGCGTGTTGATCAGCAGACCGACCTCTCCCGATACGATCCCGTCCACAATGTTGGGCCGGCCCTCTCCAACCTTAAAAACCCGCTTGCTGGGAATCCCGAGCCTCGAGAGGTAAGCGTGGGTCCCCTTGGTGGCCCGGATCTCGTATCCAAGGTCGTGGAACCGGCGCAGAATGGGGGTGATCGTGGCCTTGTCTCGATCGTTGACGCTCACCACCAAAGTACCCCCGTTCAACGGCACGGCGTTTCCGGAGGCCTTGGATGCTTTTGCGAAGGCCATGCCGAAGGAGTCGTCTATTCCCATGACCTCTCCGGTGGAGCGCATCTCGGGCCCGAGGAGGGTGTCCACTTCGAAACGGTTGAACGGGAATACGGCCTCCTTTACAGCTACGCCGGGAACGGGCGGCTCGGCCGGAACGCCCAGGTCGGCCAGTTTTTCCCCAGCCATGACGCGGGCTGCAAGCCGGGCAAGTGGGACACCAGTGGCCTTCCCGACAAACGGGATGGTTCTTGATGCTCTCGGATTCACCTCCAGCACGAAGACCTCGCCATCTCTGATGGCATACTGAACGTTCACCAGCCCGACTACCCCCAGTTCGAGAGCGAACCGTTTGGTGGTCTCACGGATCACCTCGAGTTCTCCTTCTCCGAGGAGGTAGGGCGGCAGCACGCAGGCCGAATCACCGGAGTGGACCCCGGCGTCCTCGATGTGCTGGAGGATGCCGCCGATCACGACGTCCTCCCCGTCCGAGAGAGCGTCGACGTCGGCCTCGAAAGCATCTTCGAGGAACGAGTCGATCAACACGGGCCGATCGGAAAAAGCTCTCACGGCGCGGGCGAAGTAGTCCCTGAGGGAATCTTCGTCGTATACGATCTCCATGGCCCGCCCCCCCAGCACATAGCTCGGGCGAACCAGGACGGGATACCCGATTCTGTTGGCGACCTCGAGGGCTTCTTCCTCGCTCGTGGCGACCCCGTTGGCAGGCACCTTCGCTCCTACCACCTCGCATACCTTCGCAAAACGCTCTCGATCCTCGGCCCGGTCGATGGCATCCACCGATGTTCCCAGAATTGGAGCCCCAAGGTCCCGAAGTGATTCAGCCAGTTTGAGGGGGGTCTGCCCGCCCAATTGGACCACCACCCCCATGGGTTTCTCCAGGTGGATGATCTCGAGAGTGTCTTCCAGGGTCACCGACTCGAAGTAGAGTTTGTCGCTCACGTCGAAATCGGTGGAAACCGTCTCGGGGTTGGAGTTGACCATGATGGTCTCGTACCCCGAGTCGTTCAGCCCCAAAACTGCTTGGACACAGCAATAGTCGAATTCGATGCCCTGGCCGATGCGGTTGGGGCCGCTTCCGAGGATGATGACCTTCTCACGATCGGAGGGCACCGATTCGTTTTCGGATTCGTAGGAGGAGTAGAAGTACGGCGTAGCTGCAGGGAACTCCCCAGCACACGTGTCCACCACGTTATAGGTCGGCCGGATCCCGAACCTCCACCGTTCTTCCCTGATCTCCCGCTCCGTTCTTCCACGCAGGTCCGCCAGCTGGAGATCGCTGAACCCGTCACGTTTCATGGCCCGGAGGTCCTCGCCGCCCACCTGGTCCAACCCCTTGAACCATCGTTCCTGCTCGACGATTTGCGTGAGTTGGTCGAGGAACCATGGATCAATCTTGGTCGCTTCGAACAGCTCCTCCCGGGAAAGCCCGATCTCCAGGGCACGCTTCAGTTGGAAGGGGCGTTCGGCGCTGGGCCTCCTCAAGGCCGAAAGGAGGGCCTCCGGGCTGTCGGATTCCAGCCCGTCGTCCTTCAGCTCCTGTCCGATCACCCACCCCGCTCGATCGATCTCCAATCCCCGGAACCCCTTCTGCCATGCCGCCCGAAAGTTGCGGCCAATGGCCATCGTCTCTCCCACGGCCTTCATCTGAACGCCGAGGACGGGATCGACCTCTGGAAACTTCTCGAAAGCGAAGCGGGGGAGTTTCACCACTACGTAATCCAGGACCGGCTCGAATGAAGCCGGCGTGGTCTCGGTGATGTCGTTCGGCAGTTCGTCCAGGTGGTACCCCACGGCGAGTTTGGCTCCCACCCGGGCGATGGGGAATCCGGTTGCCTTTGATGCGAGGGCCGACGACCTGGAAACCCTGGGGTTCATCTCCACCACCAGGACCTCGCCGGTTTCGGGGCTGACGGCGAATTGGATATTGCACCCCCCGGCCTCCACACCGATCTCACGGATGATGGCGATGGATGCGTCCCTCAAGGCCTGGTACTCCACATCGGTGAGGGTTTGCGCCGGCGCCACGGTGATGGAGTCCCCGGTGTGAACCCCCATGGCATCGAAGTTCTCGATGGAACAGACAATGATCACGTTGTCCGCCCCGTCCCTCACGACCTCGAGTTCATATTCCTTCCACCCCAACACGCTTCGGTCGATGAGGACCTCGGAAATGGGGGAGGCGTCCAACCCTTTTCGGACCTGGACCTCGAACTCTTCGAGGTTGTAGGCAATCCCGCCTCCCGTCCCACCGAGCGTGAATGAGGGCCGGATGATTGCAGGATACCCGGTATCCTTGACGATCTCCCTGGCGTCGTCCACGGACCGGGCAAAGCCGCCATGGGGCACGGCCAGGCCGATTCGATGCATGGCCTCGGTGAATTGCTCCCGATCCTCGGCCATTCGGATCGATTCAGCGTTCGCCCCGATCAACTCCACACCCCGTTCCTGAAGGAACCCCCTTTCATGCAGCGTCATGGCGAGGTTGAGAGCCGTCTGGCCACCCATGGTGGGGAGCAGGGCATCGGGATTTTCAGCATCGATGACTCGCTCCACCCAGGAGGGGGAGAGAGGCTCGATATAGGTCCGATCCGCCAGGTCGGGATCGGTCATGATCGTGGCCGGATTCGAGTTCACCAGGATGACGCGGTAGCCCTCCTCTTTCAGGGCTCTCACCGCCTGGGTCCCCGAATAGTCGAACTCACAAGCCTGACCAATGACGATGGGGCCCGATCCGAGGATGAGAATGGACTGAATGTCTGTACGTTTGGGCACGATCGCCGTCTGTGCTAAGGGCTGGTCTGGAATACAGCTGGGACGGCGAAAGGTGTCGGAACCCCGGAGTGCTTCGCAAGGAGGGAGCCAGATTCCCCAGAAATCTCTCCTCCGTCTTGCGGGCTGAGCGCCGCGTGTGGAGACTTCTTCGAGAATCGTCAGGACGCAGAACTCAGGAGGTCATCGTGAACACGTTCAAGCCCAGGAGCATCCTGCTTACCGCCGGCCTTTCCCTGTCACTCGTCGGTTGTGTCCAGAAGAGCACCCACAACCGGACCTTGGAGGAACTCTCTGCCGCCCGAATGACCCAAGAGGAGATGACGGAGGAGTTCCGCCAGGAACTGGAACGGAGAGACGAACGGGAAACCCGAATGCGGAGCCAGCTCGCCGACCTGGAGGGAGAGGCGGGCCGACTGATCGAAGAACTGGGGGTTTCACGGAGGGAAACCCTCAGGGTCCAGGACCAGCTATCCGAATGCGAGCTGGAGGCCCAACGGGCACGGGACCTTCTAAACGCCCAGGGGGCCGAGGCTCAGCGCCTGCGGGGTCGCCTAGATCAGCTGGCGGCCATTGAACAGGAAATCCGGGAGAGGAACGCGATCTACGAGGAGGTTCTAGCCAGGTTCCGCTCTCTGATTAACGCCGGCCGGTTGAGCGTCTCCATCGTGCGAGGGCGGATGGTCATCAACCTTCCCCAGGATATCCTCTTCGCTCCGGGAAGCGCCGCCTTGGGACGGGACGGGAGAGAAACCCTCGGTCAAATCGCCTCGGTGTTGAGCGAGTTCGATGATCGGACATTCCAGGTGGAGGGACACACCGACGACGATCCGATCTCCACGACCCAGTTCCCAAGCAACTGGGAACTCTCAGCTGCCAGGGCCCTCTCGGTGGTGAAGCTGTTGGTGGACCGGGGCGTGGCGCCGGATCTGGTATCCGGAGCGGGCTACGGTGAGTTCCAGCCGGTGGCGACAAACGCTACCGAGGAGGGTCAGAGGTTGAACCGACGGATCGAGATCGTGATGCTGCCGAACCTGGATGTGATTGCCGATTCCGCCGTTGGGGGGTAGGGGCGGAAGGGCCGGTAG
>JABDNZ010000348.1 GCA_013043565.1 Gemmatimonadota bacterium
CCCTTCGGAAGAGCGCTCTGCCATGATGGGACTCCTGGGGAGAAGGCTGAAACCTACTTGATGAGAATCCTTTGAAGCTACGGGGTTTTTTCCTTTCCCGCAGGGCTGAACCAGTCCCCTAGACCTCGGCCATACCATCCCGACCCCACGCCTATGGACAGTCCCAGCCGCCCAGGCCTAGTATTCCCAGCCACTCCATGCCCGAAAGAGAACTTCCAATGGACCAACAGCCGAACATCAGCGATCTCACCTCCCTGCAGGGGAGAGTAGCGGTGATCACAGGTGGAGCTTCGGGCATCGGCCTGGGCGTAGCAGCCCGGCTTGCGGAAGCCGGTGCGGAGGTGGCTCTTCTGGATATCGACGATCGCCGAGGCCGGGAGGCGGCCGAGAGTCTTCGTGCTCGCGGCCTTCACGCCTCCTACTACCATTGCGACGTGACCTCGAGCTCCGACTGCGGCCGCGTGACCCAGCAGATCATCTCGGACTTCGGAAAGATCGATGTCCTCTTCAATAACGCCGGCGTGGCCATCAGGAAGAACACCGTCGAGCTGGTGGAGGAAGAGTGGGACCTGGCGTTGGATGTCTCCTTGAAGGGCATTTACCTCCTCTCCCATCACGTCATCCCCCACATGGTCGCCGGAGGTGGGGGAAGCATCATCAACACCGGATCGGGCTGGTCGTTCACCGGCGGACCATCGGCCGTATCCTACTGCGCGGCAAAGGGCGGGGTTTTGAACCTCACCAGAGCCATGGCCATCGACCACGGCCAACACAACATTCGAGTGAACTGCGTGTGCCCCGGGGATGTGGACACCCCCATGCTGAGAAGTGAGTGTGAGCAGATGGGGGAAGATCCGGAGGAATTCATGAAGGAGGCGGCCAACCGCCCCCTGAATAGAGTCGGCACCCCAGCTGACGTGGCCAACGCCGTCCTCTTCTTCGCCAGCGACATGTCCACCTGGGTGACAGGAGCATTCCTGACGGTGGACGGCGGCGGCACGGCCTGACAGAACCACAGGACCGAATGCGGGAACACGGTCAACCAGGAATCGAAGCGAAAGCCGAAAGGACCTTTCATGAGCAGGGAACAGTCGCGGGTCCACCCCTACATCCCCAATTCCGTTCCGGAAGTCCAGAAAGAGATGTTGGAGGTGATTGGAGCCGACTCAATCGACGAGCTCTACCAGGACATCCCGGAGCATTTGCGTTTCAGGGGTACCCTGAACCTCCCGAAGGCCCTCGTGGCGGAGAGCGATTTAAGGCGCCACGTACAGCGGGTCCTTGCGAAGAACCAGACCTGCGAGGAGAACCTCAGCTTTCTCGGGGGCGGCTGCTGGCAGCACTACGTTCCAGCGGTCTGCGACGAGATCCAGGGCCGGTCGGAATTCCTAACAGGCTACGCCGGGGAGCCCTTTGAAGATCACGGCAGATTTCAGGCTCTTTTCGAATATGAGAGCATGATGGCCGAGCTCCTGGACATGGACGTCGTGAATGTCCCCACGTACGACTGGCTCCAAGCCGCCTCCACGTCCATTCGGATGTCCGCGAGAATCACCGGTAGGGGAGAAGCCCTTGTGGCGGACACGACCTCTCCCGAACGGATGTCGGCCATCAACAACTACTGCAAAGGCATCGTGAAGATCACGTCGGTGGGGCGTTGCCCCGATACGGGACGACTGGATCTGGCCGATCTCGCGGCCAAGCTCAACGAGAATGTCGCCTGCGTCTATTTCGAGAATCCCTCCTACCTGGGATGCATCGACGACCGGGGACAAAACATCTCCGACATGGCTCATAATGCAGGGGCCCTGAGCGTGGTTGGAGCCGATCCCATCTCCTTGGGCATCCTGACACCACCCAGCCAGTACGGCGCGGACATCGTCTGCGGCGACATCCAGCCCCTGGGAATGCACATGCAGTTCGGCGGCGGCCAGGCCGGCTACATCGCCACCAGAGACGAAGAGCGATTCGTAATGGAGTATCCTTCCCGGCTCTTCGGCATCGAGTCCACGAGCGAACCCGGGGAATACGGTTTCGGAGACGTGACCTACGGCCGCACATCCTTCGCCGAACGGGAGACCTCGAAGGAGTTCATCGGGACGGCGACCGCCCTTTGGGGAATCACGGCCGGGGTGTATCTAGCCCTGGCGGGACCTGAAGGCATGAAGGACGTGGGGCAGACCATTCTCCAGAACTCCCTCTACGCCAGGAAGAAGCTCGCAGAGTTGCCTGGGGTCCAGCTCCCATTCCCTGAGGCCCATTTCTTCAAAGAGTTCGTTGTCGACTTTGGTCCATCGGGAAAAACGGTGGCAGAGATTAATGAGCGGTTGTTGGAAGAGGGGATCTTCGGAGGGTTGGACATCTCGAAGTCCTTTCCCGAACTGGGAAACGCAGCCCTCGTCTGTGTGACCGAGGTCCACAAGAAAGCGGACATCGATTCGCTGGTGGACGCCCTGGCCGCCGCCGTCCAGGCGTAGCCCCCTCCTACCACGGCCCCCAGCGGAAAGGGCCTGACAAGGAATACGAACCATGGGAATGGATCTGAATACGAAGCTCCGAAAATTCCACCAGGCCAAGTGGGATGAGCCCATCATATTCGAGCTCAGCCAACCGGGTCAGAGGGGGGTCCTCATGCCCCAAGCCGACCCCGATATCGAAGTCGAGGTCGGCGACGGCCTATCCACCCTCCCAGAGAGCATGATTCGGAAAGATCCGCCATCCTTGCCCGAGCTAGGGCAGATGCAGGTGCTGAAGCACTTTCTCAGATTGTCACAGGAGAACCTGGGTGCCGACCTGAACGTGGACATCGGCCAGGGCACCTGCACCATGAAGTACAGTCCGAAGATCAATGAACATTTCGCCACCTCTCCCAAGTTCACCGAGGTGCACCCTCTCCAACCCGAGGAAACGGTTCAGGGGACGTTGGAGATCATCCATAGTCTGGATCTCTTCCTGCGGGAGATCTCCGGACTGGACCAGTTCAGCTTCCAACCCGGGGGCGGCTCCCATGCGATTCTGGGGATGGCCTCCATGGTGCGAGCCTATCATGAAGCAAGGGGGGAGGGGGATCAAAGGGATGAGATCATTACGACGATCTTCTCCCACCCGTCGGACTATTCAGCCGCCTCGGTCCTTGGCTACAAGGTCATAAACCTCTACCCCGACTCCCGCGGGATGCCGGATCTCGAGGCATTGCAGGCCGCGGTTTCCGATCGGACCGCCGCCCTCTTCATCACCAACCCGGAGGATACCGGGATCTACAACGCCCGCATCGTGGAGTTCACTCAGGCCGTCCACGAGGTGGGAGGTCTTTGCGGATACGACCAGGCCAATGCGAACGGGATCCTGGGAATCACCCGGGCCAGAGAGGCCGGCTTCGACCTCTGCTTTTTCAACCTCCACAAGACCTTCTCATCCCCGCATGGGTGCGGAGGACCAGGGAGCGGCGCCCTGGGTGCCACGAAGGCCGTGAGGGAGTACCTCCCCGCACCATTGGTGGGGTTCGACGGTTCCGAGTACTTCCTGGATTACGATCTGCCGAACACCATCGGGAAGATCAGGGGTTTCTACGGAGTGATTCCGGCGGTAGTCAAGGCGTACTCCTGGATCCTGGCTCTCGGAGCCGAGGGCCTGGAAGAAGCAGCTCGGGTGGCGGTGCTAAACAACAACTACGTCTTCAAGAAGGTCATGGGGATCCGGGGAGCATCAGCCCCCTATGCGGAAGGACGCCACCGGATCGAACAGGTGCGGTATAGCTGGGAACAACTGTTCGAGGAGACCGGGGTCGGCACCTGGGACATCACCTCCCGCCTGGCCGATTTCGGAATGCACATGTGGTCCAGCCACCATCCTTTCATCGTCCCCGAACCCATGACCCTCGAGCCCACCGAGTCGTACTCCAAGGTCGAGTTGGACGAATACATCGCCGTGCTCGAACAGGTTTCCAAAGAGGCCTACGAGACCCCGGACCTGGTGAAGACCGCCCCCCACAACAGTGTCATTCACCAGCCCGGCCACGACACACTCGACGATCCTGAAAAGTGGGCCGTCACCTGGCGCAGCTACCTGAAGAAGTGCGCCGCAGGAAAGAGGGATCGCATCTAGGAGATGAAGACCCTCGGCCTCATCGTCAATCCGATCGCCGGCATGGGCGGTAGGGTCGGGCTCAAGGGAACGGACGGAAACAAAACCCTGGAACGTGCCCTTTCCCTGGGAGCTCGCCCCGAGTCCCCGGGCCGGGCAGAGGAGGCGATCAGGACTTTCCTGGAGTTCCCAGGAGACCTGCGGATCATCGCGGCTCCTGGGGAAATGGGCGAAACGGTGGTGAGGGCATGCGGCGGGGACCCGGAGGTCCTGGCCATGGACGTCACGGGCCGGACTACTTCCAGTCATACCGCCGATGCAACCTCCCGAATGACGGACCTGGGAATCGACCTTCTGATGTTCGCCGGAGGGGATGGAACCGCCCGGGACATCCTTCGTCAGGTTCAGGATCGGGTTGTATGCCTTGGGATTCCGACCGGAGTGAAAATGCACTCCGCCGTTTTTGCCGTTAACCCCTCCCGCGGAGGCGAACTAGCCGCACAATACGTCTCGGGAGCCGGAAGTGGGACGCGGGTCGCCGAGGTAATGGACATCGACGAGGAAGCATTGAGAGATGGTCATGTCGCGGCCCGGCTCTTCGGGTATATGACCATTCCTTTTCGCAGGGGGCATGTCCAGGGCCTTAAAGCAGGAAGCCCCGAGGACGAACGTTATGTCCAGCAGGCCATCGCTGCAGGTATTGTCGAGGCCATGGAAGATGGCGTCACCTATGTCGTAGGCCCTGGAACTACTACCGCGGAGGTCATGAGGCTTCTCGAGCTCGAACACAGCCTGGTCGGCGTGGATCTGGTCCGAAACCGGAGATCGTTGGGAACGGATCTGGCTGAGGTTGAACTGCTGGATTTGATGGGGGCGGGACCCAGTTGCATCATCGTGACTCCGGTGGGCGGCCAGGGATACCTGTTCGGCAGGGGGAACCAACCCATAAGCCATCGGGTGATCCGGCGGGTCGGCAAAGACCGGATCATCATTGCCGCGACACCCAACAAGCTCGGCTCATTCAGAGGAGACCCCCTTCGGGTGGATTCGGGAGACGGGGACACCGACCGCTGGCTGGCCGGCTACTACAAAGTTCTCTCAGGATTCAGAGACGAGAGCGTCTATCGGGTTGTGGCGGCGTAAAGCCGTAGACCGAGGAATCATCTGCCAAGGATCGAATGATGAAGGGACTTGGGAAAAAACGAGTGATCGTCACCGGTGGAGCCAGCGGGATCGGGCTCGCCACGGCAACCCGCTTTTTACAGGAAGGCTCGGAAGTCGTGGTTCTGGATCGGGACCAGGAGGCGGGGGAAAAACTTGCGACCGGACTGCCGGGGTTGGCGAGGTTCATTCCTTGTGATGTCTCCGACGCGGATCAGGTGAGGAGCGCCGTCAAGGAGTCCATCGAGGTCCTGGGCGGAATCGACGTCCTTATCAACAACGCAGGCATAAGCATCCGGCACGAGGACTTCTTGAGCATTACCCGGGAAGAGTGGGAAGAGGTCGTCGGCGTGAACCTGAATGGTGTCTTCTACGTCGCTCAGACGGTGGCCGGGCACATGATGGAGGACGGCGGCGGCGTGATTCTGAACACGGCTTCCACC
>JABDNZ010000353.1 GCA_013043565.1 Gemmatimonadota bacterium
CCAATGGCACAGTTCCGGCACAATTCGGGTCAAACCCGACCCGCAGCCCACACGGCACCCATCCCGCCGTTCTGCCGGAAAGCCTTGTCCTGCTTAGTTTTTTCAGGGAAAGTTCAGCATTGGCCCGGGTGGATTCGAACCACCACCGCCGGTTCCAAAGACCGGTGTCCTGCCATTAGACGACGGGCCAGAAATACCCCTCCACGTCGTATCGTACCTAATCACCCACCTCCCGTTCAACCCCCCCCAAAAGTCTGGGGTCCGCCCATCGGGACTGTGTGCGGGTCAGGACGAACCTCGTTTCGGGGAACTTCGGTGCAAGAACCGATTCTGCACCCAGGGCTTCGGTTTCGTCACTGAATACGCCAAAAAGAGCCGATCCACTTCCGGAAAGCAGGCTGAGCACGGGTCCGGTTTCCTCGAGGGCCTCCCGGATCGGTCGAAGGGTGGGGTATTCCTGGAAGATCACGTCTTCGAAGTCGTTCCGGGCCAAGGCCCTCAGAGCATCCCAGCTGGAGAAGTCGCCGGCCGAGAAAGTCCGGGCCTCGTGGCCCGGCTTCAAGCCCTCCCTGCTTCGGGCCAGAAGGCCATAGGCGTGGGGCGTCCCGACGGTCAATGGAGGTAGGGCGAGAAGGGCCGGGGCCGGCGGCAGGGGCTGAAGAGCCCGGACCCGATCCCCTCGACCCCTGGCCAGCGCCAGGGATGACCGGGCCAGGAAGAAGGGCACATCCGAGCCCAGCCTCTTTGCCATGCTCATTAGCTGGACCTCATCCACTCTGCCGGGGAAAAGATCGGTGAGCCCCAGGAGCGTGGCTCCCGCGTCAGAGGAGCCTCCACCCAATCCCGCTCCTGTGGGGATCCTCTTCCGAAGAACGATCCTTACCCCGTCCCCTTCCCCACGGACTCTCAAAAAGGCCCTTGCCGCCCGGTAAACGAGGTTCTCCTCAGGGGGACAAATATCCGGGCCGTCCATCTCGAGGGATATCCCGGATTCTTTTCGTTCGAGGAGGAGCGTGTCGCCGAACTCGAGGCTGCAGAAGAGGGTTTCGAGCTGGTGATATCCCGAGGGCTCTCGGGCCAAGACCCTGAGGAAGAGATTCACCTTGGCAGGAGCATGAAGGGTCAGCATTGCATTCCCAGTCAGTCCGACGCCTCGGCCGCGGCACCGTCGATCCGAGGCTCGCCTCCCTTCACATCCCCAAAAGAGATCCCCAACTTCCAGGCATAGTAGACCCCGATGATTGTCACGGGGATGAACCCACCGAGGTGAAGACCGAAGGCCAAGCCCAGAGCCGCAGCAGGAGGGGCTGCATAAACCCCAAGGCCAGCCACCACGCCCGCGTGGAATGTCCCCACGAACCCGGGAGCCGCAGGGGCCGCCACCGCAAGGGCTACCATGCCGTTCACGAATAGGGCCACGTCGAAGCTCACGTCGATACCGAACGCAAAAAAGGCCACCCAGAACGCAAGGCTCTGAACGACCCAGATGGCGAGGCTCCAGAGGCCGGCCCTCAGGAGAAGGGCCGGTCTCTGGAATACCCCCAGTCCGTCCAGGAACGCCTCCAGAACGTCCAACAGGAACCTGGAGATCCGACCCGGGAAGATGCCGACGACCTTTTCCGCAAAACTCACCAGAGGCTTCGGGAAAAGGAGAAGGAGGACCATGAACAGAAGGACCCCTCCAAGGACGACCATCACACCTCGAATCCAGACCTCGAGAGAGACCCCGCTCACCACCGCCTGGTCGGGGAAGCCCGGGGCGGACAGGGCGACAAAGACCAGGGCGAGGATGGTCAGCGCGTCCAGGAAGCGCTCGACCACGAGGGACCCGAAGGCCCCGCTCATGGACACGGGCTCCATTCGTGAAAGGGCATAGGGTCGGACCAGCTCACCGGCCCTGGCCGGGAGGAGATTGGTGGCCATGAAGCCGATATTTACGGCCGCAAATCTGGAGCGGAAGGATGTTCCGGATTGGATCGGATGAAGCAGATAGCCCCAACGGATCGAGCGAAGGACGTAGTTGCT
Source organism: Gemmatimonadota bacterium (assembly GCA_013043565.1). Lineage (GTDB taxonomy): Bacteria > Gemmatimonadota > Gemmatimonadetes > Longimicrobiales > Gaopeijiaceae > JABDNZ01. Next base: position 2,026 of record JABDNZ010000353.1, read on the forward strand.
GGTCGCGATCGCTACGGCAAGGCCCAGAAGCCAAAAATTCGCTCCCTGGATTTCGGCCCAAACCTCCGGCACATCCGTGCCCCTGAACACCCACCAAATCAGAAGCGCCGTAACTCCGAAACCAAGTACGGCCCGCCAGGGATGCCTCACGATTCCTCCCGGTTAGAACCCCATGGGGGGGACCCAAACTCCGCCCTCTTCCACAACCGCGGGGGCCCGGTGGATCAGATCTCCCATTTCCCTCACCGCCCGTTCCAATCCCACGAACACGGATCTCGAGATGATGCTGTGCCCGATGTTCAACTCCTCGATTTCGGGAATGGCGGCCACGGGAATCACGTTCTCATACGTGAGCCCGTGCCCGGCATGGACGGCCAAACCCATTTCTCTCCCCCTGCGGGCCATGTCCGCGAGACGGGTCAACTCCAGCGCCCGGGCGTCACCTCTGGCGTTGGCGTATTCCCCGGTATGCAGCTCAACGGCGTCGGCACCCAGTTCTACCGATCGCTCCAGGGCAGAGGACTCTGGATCGATGAATAGGGAGGTCCGGATCCCATGCCCTTCCAGCTTGGCCAGAGCGGCCGCGAGGGCTTTGCGATTCTCGGAGGGTCCCAAATCCAAGCCCCCTTCGGTGGTCACCTCCTCCCGCTTCTCCGGCACCAGGGTGGTTTGAAGGGGCCTGAGCTCACAAGCCAGGTCCAAGATCTCCGAGCTCGCGGCCAGCTCGAAGTTCAACCCCGTTCGGATCGTCTCCATGAGGAGGCGAACGTCCCGGTCCTGGATATGCCTACGATCCTCCCTCAGATGGACCGTGATTCCATGGGCACCACCAAGCTCGGCCAGGACCGCACCCCGCACGGGATCCGGCTCATCGGTCTTTCGGGCCTGTCGCACGGTGGCGACATGGTCGATGTTTACGTAGAGCCTCATTTTTCCCTCTCGAAAAGCTCTTTCAGCTCGTCTTTGGCGTCTTGGTCCAGCCCGGCCTCCCCCGCCAGGGCCAGGATTTCCAAACCCATGGAAGCATAAAGGGCTCGCTCCCTGGCCTCCAGGGTCCGGAGGTGCAATCGTACGGTTTCGACGTCCCCCCGAGATATGGGCCCGGTGAGAGCCCGTACCGGGCCCAGGCGACCGAGGTTCTCCAGGCTCCCACGAGCCAAAGGCAGAATCGCCTGGATCGCCTCATCCTCCGGCACCCCGGCCTGAACCATCAGGCGTCCTGCGGCGCCTATGAGCCCCGCAAGGTAATTCGATGCAAAAACCGCTGCCGCGTGGTACAAAGGCCGCCGGGCCACGGGTATGGTGAGGACCGATCCGCCAATGGGACTCAGGATCCGCCTGGCAGCCGAGAGGGCGGCGGGTTCCCCGGATACGGCAAAATAGATTCCCTCGAGCTGCTCCGGACCCAGAAGCGGGTCGGCGAGGCTCTGAAGGGGGTGGAGTGTGCCCACGGAATATCCCCTCTCCAGGAGGGGAGCCAGGGGATCGGTTCCCAGGGCACCTGAGAGATGGAATGCCGCGCAACCAGGGGGAGCATCACCCTGGGAGGCCAGAGCCAGGGTAATCTCTGGGAGGATCTCGTCGGGCACGGCGAGAAGCACCGCCGTCGAGCCCGGCTCTGGCTGCCGAAGCCCGAACACGTATTCGGCGATTCCATCGATGAACAGGGGATGAGGGGGTGGGTCCGGCCTCCGACCACAAAAGGTCAGGCTGTCCAGCCCCCCAGCCCGCCAGAGCGCATAGCCCAGGGATAGGCCTGCTCTTCCGGGTCCGATAACAAGAAGGCGTTCCGACATGGGAATCAGGGGGCCGGTATGATTTCTATACCGGACCTCTGCTCCAGGCGGCCTTTCAAGGACGCCGGAATACGGGCTTCGACCTCCACACGGGAGCCATTCGATCTTTGCTCCACAACCTCGCCTTCCCGATAGAGCGTTGCCATCGTTTCGCCGTCCCCAGCCGGAACCGAGATCACCAGATGCTCCAGCCCCGCCCGGAGGCGAGCCTTCATGGCGTCCCGGACCCTATGGAGGGAGTCGGGGCGGTGGGCGGAAAGAAAGACCGCCGGGGTCCGGTCCGTCGCCCTGACCCGGTCCCGAAGACCGTCTTCCTCGCCATGGGTCAGTCGATCGATCTTGTTAAATACCAGTAACTGGGGCCGCTGGGTCAACTCCAACTCACCCAGGACCTCATGAACCACCTCCCTATGCTCCTCCCAATCCGGATCCGAGGCATCGATGACATGGAGGAGGAGGTCGGCTTCCCTTGCCTCTTCCAGCGTCGAACGGAATGAGGCGATAAGGTGGTGAGGGAGCTTTCGGATGAACCCAACCGTGTCCGTGACCAGCGCCTGGTGACCCGATCCCAGATCCACCATGCGCGTGGCCGAGTCCAGCGTCGCAAAGAGCCGATCCTCGACGAACAACTCCGAACCGGAAAGGGCCTTCAACAGCGACGACTTCCCGGCGTTCGTGTACCCCACCAGGGCGGCCCGGAACTCTCCCTCTCTGGCTTTCCTTTGAACCGCCCGGGCTTTCGCCACATCCCGGAGTTTTGCCTTCAGATCAGAAATCCGAGTTCCGATGAGGCGCCGGTCCGTTTCCAACTGCGTCTCGCCGGGTCCCCTCAGGCCAATCCCCCCGCGGATCCTGGACAGGTGGCTCCACATCCGTCGAAGCCTCGGAAGCAAGTATTCCAGCTGTGCCAGCTCGACTTGGAGCTTGGCCTCCCGACTCCGAGCCCGCGTTGCGAAGATGTCCAGGATCAGCTCAGGCCTATCGAGGACCCGGACTTCCAACAGATCCTCAAGGTTCTTTCCCTGAGCCGGCGTGAGCTCCTCGTCGAAGATCACGAGGTTCCCGCCAGTGTCATGAATCAGATCCTTGAGCTCACGGGCTTTCCCCTCCCCTATGAAATACCGTGGGTTGGGGGCGTCGATGCGTTGGCGCAGAACCGAGGCAACCTCCCCACCGGCGGTGTGGGTGAGGCGCGCAAGCTCCTCCAGGTGTTCCTCTAGAACCCGCTGAGTCACATTCCTGGTCGGGGCACCGACCAGCACCGCTTTGTCGATGGGTTTCCGGTTTTCGATGAGTTGAGTAGGAATCGGAAACGACCTCCCTGGTTCTATGATTGCCGACCCTGGACCAGCGGCCAGACGAGAGCCCACTACGGTATCAGGATTCCCTCACTCCGGAACGGGACGTCGAAACTCGTTCCGAACCTGCGTACAGAAACTCTTCCATGCACGCGGTAGGGCACCTCACCCGACGAAAGAAAACTCCGAAGTGCCGCGCCCAGAGCTCGATATTCGAACGGAAAGGGAATCGTTACTCTTTGGACCTCTTCGCCTGGGATCACGATCCTCTCCGAATGAACCCCTCCGGCCAAACGGGTCCAGACGTCGGCCCCTTCAGGGCCCCTTACCCTCACCTCGTAGAAAAACGCCTCCAAATCCAGGTCTTTTGAGCCGGCATTGGTAACATCCAGAGTGACTGCGGCAGTCCCGGAAGTGAGCCCCAAGCTGACCAGGCCCACCTCTACGATCTCGACGGACGGCGGGGTGAACAAGGCCGCACAGGAGGGGAGACCCAACAGGAGCAGACCCGTCACCCCGAATGACACTTTCACCTTCATCAGCCTTCTTCTCCCTCTCCCGGCTCCTCGCCCTCCACCCTTTTTTTTGCCCACCATTCCAGTCTCTTCCTGACGGTAGCCTCATGCCCGTAGCGCCCAGGCCGGTAGAACGACTTCCCCTCCAGGCCTTCGGGAAGGTAGCTCTGGGGGGCGACCCCGTGGGGTTCGTCGTGATCGTAGCGGTAACCGGCGCCATAGCCCAGATCCTGCATGAGCTCCGTCGGTGCATTTCGAATGGCCAGTGGAACCGGGGATCCGGCGGTTTCCCGGGCGGCCTTTTGGGCTTCTTTCCAACCGAGATAGACCCGGTTGGATTTGGGACACGTGGCCAGATAGACCGTGGCCTCGGCCAGCGCCAGCTCCCCTTCCGGGGAACCGAGAAAACGGAAAGCATCTCGCGCCGCCACAGCCACTTGGAGAGCCGCCGGGTCGGAGAGCCCGATGTCCTCTGTGGCCATCCGAATCAACCGGCGGGCCAGATATAGGGGATCTTCTCCCCCCTCCAGCATCCGGGCCAGCCAGTACAGGGCTCCATCGGGGTCACTTCCGCGGACGGCCTTGTGGAGAGCCGAGATCAGGTTGAAATGCTCTTCCCCCGACTTGTCGTAGACCGCGAAGCGAAGCTGAGCAGCCTCCTTCACCAAATCCGGTGTGATGGATCCCCCCTCACCGGCCAAAGTTGCTGCCCCCTCCAGAATCCCCAGGGCCCTCCTGGCGTCACCGTCCGACTCCCTCGCCAGAAACCCCAGAACTCCATCCTGCCACTGGAGTCCCAGGGAACCCAACCCCCTCTCGCGATCCTCCAGGGCCCTCAGGAGAATCGCCGTCAAAGACGCCTCGGAAAGGGGTTCCAGCAGGAACACGGGTGCTCGGGAGAGGAGGGGCCTCACAATCTCGAAGGAGGGGTTCTCCGTGGTAGCCCCCATGAGGATGATCGTGCCGTCCTCTACGTGGGGGAGAAACGCGTCTTGCTGGGCCTTGTTGAAACGGTGGATTTCGTCACAAAACAAGATGGTCCTTCGGCCCGACGCCTTCTGCCGCTCTTTGGCCTGGCCGATGATCTCCCTGACCCGGGCGACACCCTCGGTCACGGCAGAGAAGGATTCGAACCTGGCATCCGTTCCCTCGGCGAGGAGCCTGCCCAGGGTGGTCTTTCCCGAGCCGGGGGGGCCCCAGAAGATCATGCTTCCCACCTCCCCCCGGTCCAGCATCGCCCGGAGCACCCGCCCCGGTCCCAGGAGGTGCGCCTGCCCCTCGAACTCCTCCGCGGACCGAGGCCGCATTCTCGCAGCCAACGGCCGATCGACGAACTCGGCGGAGGCGGGGAGGGCCGGTACCCCTGGCTCGGATCCCTGGCCTGAGCCCCCGTCACTGTTCTTCCGCTCGGGGAACAGGTCCAGCTCATCGCCAGGTCCCGGGTTCACTCTCTCTCCCCCCGCGTGCCTTCAGGGAGTTCCACCAGCGCTTTCAGGCGAGCCTTGGTATTGAGACCGGGGTCCTCCAGGACCCGAGCCATGAGGCTCCCGAGGATCTCCCCGAACGCCGGGCCTGGTTTGAGTCCCAGGGAGATGAGATCCCTCCCATTCAAAGCCAGATCGCCCAGTTCCAGGGGATGCCCTGCCCGAATCTCCCTGCGGAACCGTCGTATCAGGTCCAGGACCGGACCGGGATCCGACCCGAACCGATCAGCGTCCAGGCGGGCTTTCGCGAGCCAGATCCTTCCAAAATCCCGAAACCGGACAGGGTCGGCCCTGTGGAGCCATCCCCGGAGGACCGGGGCATCGGGAAGGTCAAGTGGGGGCTCCAGCCCGATCCCGATGATCTCTGACACCTCACGGATCTCCTGGTTGGAATACCGCCCTCGGATGAGGGCGGCCGCAGCCCTTTCTCTGGCCCGGGCCCTCCGCTCCTCTTCCCTGTCTCCGGCCGGATCTTCAGAGTCGCTCCGCTTTGCGGGATCGGGAGATCCAGCTATCCCGACCCCATGGAGCAAGGCCGCAAGACGCAGGATGGGCCGACGGGAAGAAAGTTGGTCGACGAGGCGAAGGGAGTGTTCCCAGAGGTCCTCGTCCCTGCCCGACCTCCTGCACCCACTCACCGCGGAGAGCTCGGGATAAAGGGCCCCCAACACGCCGGATTCCTCGTAGAGAGCCAGGGTCTCGGAGGGGGTCAGGTCCTCCGTCAAAACCTTCAGAAGTTCTTCCCTGATTCGTTCCGGCGAAAGCTGATCGAGGTGATCGGTACAGGCGCACAGGGCCGCCCAGGTCGGGTCGTCGATCCGGAGCTTGAACCTTCCGGAAAACCGGAGTGCCCTAAGGACTCGAAGATAGTCCTCCGAAAAGCGGTCCTCGGGAGTGCCGACGGTTCTCAGGACCTTCTCCTTCAGATCCTCTCGACCGGAAAACGGGTCACTGTACTCCCGCCGAATCGGGTGCCATGCGACGGCGTTCACCGTGAAGTCCCGTCGAGCCAAATCCTCCTGGAGGGTGTCCGCGAACTCCACGACCGCGTGTCGTCCGGTGGTTTCGATATCCTTTCGGAACGTCGTGACCTCCAGGAGGACCCCCTGCCGGGTCAGGACACCCACCGTGCCGTGATCCACTCCGACCGGTACGGTACGGGGGAATAGGCCCTGGACCACCTGCGGCGTAGCGCGGGTGGCCAGATCCCAATCCCCTGGCGGGATGCCGAGAAGGGTGTTCCGAACCGCTCCTCCCACGGTCCAGGTTTCGTACCCGGCCTGCTCGAGGGTATCGACCACCCAGCGGACGTAATCCGGAACCTGCGGCGTCGGGTCCATCACCCCACCAGGACAGCGCCCCCGTTGACGTTCATGATCTCTCCCGTGATGTGTCGAGCAAGGTCGGAGCAGAGAAACACGATGGGTCCAGCGATGTCTTCCGCCGGCGGGACCCTACCGATGGGGATCGTCGCGGCGATGGCCTCTCTGCCCCCGTCGCCGTAGGCTGGTCGGGCCATCTCCGTGTCCACCCATCCAGGGGCAACACAGTTCACGGTGACACCCTTAGGACCAAGCTCCACGCAAAGGCCTTTCACCATCGAGATGATCGCACCCTTACTTGCGGCATAATCCACGTGAAAGGCCTCTCCACGTTGTCCCGCAGTGGAGCTGACGAGAACGATCCGTCCATTATCTCGAACTCGCTTGGCCGCTTCTTTCGTTGTGAAGAAGATGGAATCGAGGTTCGCCTGAAGCGTTCCCCGCCAACGGTCGTCGTCCATCTCCGATATGGGGAGGTCCTCCGGCGGCCAGACGGCGGCATTCCCGACAAAAATGTCCAGCCCCTCGAACTCCTCATCGGCCTTCTGAAAGAGTCTGCGGGCATCCTCCGGAGTCGCCAGGTCTCCTGCCTCGGCCCACGCGTGGACCCCCAGTTCCCTCAAATAGCGGACGGTGTCCTCGGCCTCCCGAGCACGGCTCCGGTATCCGATACCCACCGACGCCCCTGCCTCGGCCAATAGAACCGCACAAGCCCGTCCGATTCCTCGAGAGCCCCCCGTGACGACGGCGGTCTTGCCCCGAAGGTCGATGAGGTTTCTCATGCTCTCCCCTCCATGACTTTTGCTTCTGCCAGTTCGCAGATGATGTGACCAAGGACAAGGTGCATCTCCTGGGCTCTTGGAACCGAATCGGTGGGGATCACAACCGCATGATCCACGACGGATGCAAGGCGCCCGCCCCCGCGAGCCAGGAACCCGACCGTTTTGACCTGGATGGAGGAGGCGACTTCGGCGGCCCGAAGAAGGTTCTCGGATTCGCCGCTTGTGGAGTGGAGGAAGAGGAGATCACCCTCTCGCCCAAAGGCCTCCAGCTGCCGGGAGAACACCTCTTCGAAACCGAGATCGTTGGCACCGGCCGTGAGCACCGAGGTATCGGTGGTCAAAGCCAGGGCTGGCATTGGAGCCCGATGGTGGTGGAACCTGATCACGTACTCAGCGGCCAGGTGCTGAGCATCGGCTGCCGAACCGCCATTCCCGCAGAAGAAGAGCTTTCCGCCCCTCAGGAGGACCTGGGAAACCTCGGCAGCCAAAATTTCGATCTCCGGGCCCAAGGGGTCGGCCACCAGATCCACCAACTCTTTGAGCTCCTGCAATCGACGCCGGACGATTTCTCCACCGTTCATCTGGGCTCACCACCTCTCTCGGGATTGGAAGGCCCCGCGGATTCTGTCCCAAAACCCGGTTTTCACGAATAACTCGTGCACCGGGAGGGGGTCTTCTCCCCTCAATACCCGCTTAGGGTTCACGTCAGCCAAAAGGCCGAATTGGGTTCCTCCACCCCAATCCGCCATGGCCTGTCTCGCCTCGGTCAAGGAGGGTGAAAGGTGAGGTCGCCCGTGGAAGTCGGAAGCCAGGAGGTCCACCCACCCTCGTTCAAGGAACCCCAGAGCCCTCCTTCGGGCCAGGTCTCCGTAGCGACCCACGAGGGACGCGTAGTTGACCTGGAGGAAGGCGCCCCGATCCCTCCATTCCCCGGCCATATTTCCACCCCGGTCCAGGCCGCGGTACCGCTCCGGGTGGGCTATGATGGGTTTCACCCCAGAGGAGAGGAGCCTCTCCAGCACGGGACCGGTGGATGGGGGAACCCGCAGACCGGGCCATTCCACCAGAACGAACGACGTACCAGCCAGTCTGAGCCGGGAATCCGAGAGATCCGGATCGGGAATATCCAGCATGACCTCGTGTCCCCGGTGGAGTGCCAACCCGGGGAATTCTTCTTTCGACAACTCCACCAAGCGGCCCCAAGCCTCATCCATCTCGTCCATACGGGCGGCGAACAGAGCCCTGTCTCGTGTGAGGCTGCCGTCTAGATGAGGCGTGGTGATGATCCTTCGAACCCCTGCCTGCCACATCTTGTTCAAGGAAACCCGGACATCCCCCAGATTCCGAGCACCGTCGTCCACACCGGGGACCAGATGGCTGTGAAGGTCCGTGAATCCCCGCGTCTCCCCTCGCATCAGCTGAAGCGTTCCCCTAGGCGAGCCAGCAGGACTTTCAGCTGCCCGGGGAGGTCCTCCTCCCCGGATTCTTCCGCCGCGACTTCGCACGCGTAGGTGAGAAAAGCGTCCGCCGCCAGCAGGTGAAAAGCCGCTTCCCTTCCCTTTCCCGACTCCTGGACAGCTCGGTTCAAGGCCGCCTCCCCTTCGGACGCAAGCGCTTCCAGGCCGAGACCATCCCCCACCCCTTCCAGGAGGAAGGGAAGGAACGGAGCAGGGATTTCCGGTACTCGCTCCCGAAGCCAGATCTCAAGCGGATTCTTATCTGAAGGAATCTTAGTCATTTGTTACTATGATTTTAATAACCCCTAGGGAATCTGAGATTTCAGGATCTGCAGACCGGCCTCCAACGCTGCGTTCAAGCCCGACGGATCACCCACTCCTGCCTGGGCCATGTGTGGCCGTCCCCCACCTTTGCCACCGACCTCCTTGGCCACCTCCCGAATCAGGGAGTCGGCTCGGATCCCTCTTGGTATGAGGTCGTCCGACACAAAGACGAACAACGTATGCTTTCCTTCCGGCAGTTCCGCCGCCACGACCGCCACCCTGCCTCCACCGGCGCCCCGGTATCCGTCGCCCCAATCTCTCACGTCTTCTGGACTCCGGGCACGGAGACGGACACCTCGGTACTCGACGGGCCCGATGGCCGTTTCCACCGTCGCTTCGGCAATCAGGGTTTCACCGCCACCACCCCCACTCTTTCGGAGGTCGGCCAGGAGGCTCTCGACCTCCTCCTTTTCCTTGACCAGCTGGGCCACCCGCCCGGCGGCGACCTCGGGCTTGGCTTTCAGGAGATCGGCCACTTCTTCCAGGCGATCTTCGAAGGTCTGGAAGTGCCGGAAGGCCCCCGGGCCGGTAACCGCCTCGATCCGGCGAACACCCGACGCGACACCCGTCTCCGCCACAATCTTGAACAGCCCGATTTCCCCGGTGTGCCGACAATGTGTGCCTCCGCAGAGTTCGAGGCTCACCCCCGGGATCTCCACGGCTCTGACTTCGTCGCCGTATTTCTCACCAAACAGAGCCATGGCCCCGTTTTTGATCGCCTCCGAATACGGAAGGTGTTGAATCTGGACAGGATGGTCGGACCAAATCCCTTCGTTCACGATCCGTTCCACACCGGACTTCTCCTCTTCGGACAGGGGAGCGGTGTGAGCGAAGTCGAACCGAAGTCGGTCCGGCGCCACCAGGGACCCTCTTTGGACAACGTGTTCTCCCAGTATTTCCCGGAGCGCTGCATGGAGGAGGTGAGTGGCGGTGTGATTCCGCTCGGTATCATGTCTCGCCTCTCCGGCCACCCGGGCGAGGACCTCCAGGGCGCCGCTTGCAGGCGTCGGAGGGCTCCCTTCGGTCAAGACTCCGAAGACCGCCACCCGGCCGTCGACGAGCCCAACGTCCTGAGCCACCAAGGCCCACCCGTCTCCCGTTACGGTTCCTGCATCCGAGACCTGTCCGCCGGCCTCCAGGTAGAACGGGTTTTCTTTCAGCACCAAGCCCAGTCGGTCCCCGTCGAGCCTCATGGCCAGGACCTCGGTTCGAACCTCCCGTGTCGCGTATCCCTTGAACTCCTGGTCGCCGGTGGAGACGACGGTCCAACCCTCCAGGGTTTCATCCTCTACGGATGACCCCCCGGCCTGGGCCCTATCCGCCCGACTCCGTTCCCGTTGTGCGTTCAGCGCCGCCTGGAAGCCCTCCACATCAACTCCGAAGCCTTTCTCTTCGGCCATGAGCTGAGTCAGGTCCAATGGGAAACCGAAGGTATCATAAAGGCGGAAGACCTCATCACCCGGGATCAGGGAGCCAGGGCCGGCCCCTTCCCCGCCCCTGGAATCCGGCGCTCCCGATCCAGTTGTGAGCTCTTCGAAGCGGGCCATGCCACCTTCGATGGTGGTGAGAAACCGGTTTTCCTCAGCCCTGGTCGTCTCGAGCAGATGTTGGCGTCGGGCCCCCAGCTCCGGGAAGGCATCGGCCATCCCCTCGACGACAGCGCCCACCACCTCCACCAGCGTCGGTTCCCTACGACCCAGGATCCAGGCGTGCCGGACAGCCCTTCGGAGGATCCTGCGCAGCACGTAACCCCTCCCCTCATTGGAGGGGAAAACCCCGTCCGCCAGGAGGAACGCCACCGCACGGGCATGGTCCGCCAGGACTCGGTAGCTGATGCCTTCTTCGGATTCGGCTTCATAAGGAAGCCCGACCACCTCGGCGACCGTCTCCAACAGGGGCAGGAAAAGGTCCGTGTGGTAGTTGGAGGAGACGCCCTGAAGGACCGACGCGATCCGCTCCAACCCGGCTCCAGTGTCGATGGACGGAGCCGGGAGGGGATTCAACACCCCGGATTCGTCCCGATCGAACTGCATGAAAACCAGGTTCCAGAGCTCGAGGAAAACCCCTCGCTCTCCCAACTCCTCGAACTCCTCCACCGACAACTCCTGCCCCCGGTCCTCCTCGGCGCGGGTGTCGTAGTGAAGCTCGGAGCACGGGCCGCAGGGCCCGGTTTCGGCCATCTGCCAGAAGTTGTCCTTGTCACCGAGGCGATAGATACGGTCCGGCGGTAGACCTACGACCTCCTCCCAGAGTTGGGCAGCTTCGTCATCGGTATGGTGGACGGTGGCATATATTCTCTCCGGGTCCAGTCCCAGATCTCCGATCAGGAACCTCCAGGCGTAGTCGATTGCGTCCCGCTTGAAGTAGTCGCCGAAGGAGAAATTCCCCAACATCTCGAAGAAAGTGTGATGTCGGGCAGTCCGCCCCACCTCCTCGAGATCGTTGTGTTTTCCGCCTGCCCTGACACACTTCTGGGAAGTCACGGCACGGACATATGGCCTCTCTTCCGCCCCCAGAAAGACCTTCTTGAACTGTACCATGCCGGCATTGGTAAAAAGAAGGGTGGGATCTTCTTCCGGAACGAGGGGCGAGCTCCTCACTACCTCATGTCCCCGTTCGGAAAAGAAGTCCAAAAATCGTTGCCGGATCTCGTTCGCTTTCATACTACCCATCGAGGGTTGAGTTAGTTGGAGGTTATGGCCCCGTTTTCCGCCCCCTTCTCTTCTCGTCACCGACCTCGGGGCAGCCCGGAGTATAACCCGCTTTCCCGATGCTCCTCAACTGACGGGGAGCTCCGGAAGTATTAGGACTTCCTCCTTCGAGCGCGAGAAAAAGAGGGCCCGATTCTCATCGGACCCTCTCGCACGTCACTCCGTTCCCTGGATGTGAGTCCCGACCACCACCGGTAGGTCACATATCCCCACCCGGGTCTGCCTCTCCAGGGGCTCCATCTTCCTCGCCCTCGACGCCGATCCCCAGAGCGGCCCGGAGGCGCTCCTCGATTTCCTCGGCGATGTCCTGGTTCTCCGTCAGGAACTCCTTGGCATTCTCTTTCCCCTGGCCCATCCTGAGGTCCCCATAGGAAAACCATGAGCCGGACTTCGTGACGATCTCGTGGTCCACCCCGAGGTCCACCAAGAGCCCCAGGTGGCTGATTCCCTCATTGTAGAGAATGTCGAACTCGGCCTGTTTGAACGGCGGTGCGCACTTGTTCTTCACGACCTTCACCCGAGTCCTGTTCCCCACCATGTCCTGGCCGTCCTTGATCGCCCCGATCCGCCGGATATCCAGGCGAAGGGAGGCATAGAACTTCAAAGCCCGGCCGCCCGTGGTGGTTTCGGGATTTCCGAACATCACCCCGATCTTCTCTCGAATCTGATTGGTAAAGATGACGGAGGTATTCGATCGGTTCACGGCCCCGGTCAACTTCCTCAGGGCCTGGCTCATGAGGCGTGCCTGGAGGCCCACATGGGAGTCCCCCATCTCCCCCTCGATTTCCGCCCTGGGCACCAGGGCCGCAACCGAATCAATTACGACCACATCGACCGCGTTGCTACGAATCAGAACCTCGGCGATTTCCAGAGCCTGCTCTCCCGTGTCCGGTTGCGAAACGAGGAGATTGTCTACGTCCACGCCGAGCTTCCCCGCGTAGATGATGTCCACGGCGTGCTCTGCGTCCACGAAAGCGGCGATTCCGCCCTTCCGCTGTGCGTTGGCGATGACGTGAAGGCAGAGGGTGGTCTTGCCGCTGGACTCGGGGCCGTATATCTCCGTGATCCGTCCCCGGGGGATTCCACCGACCCCGATAGCCGAATCCAGATTCAGGGCCCCGGTTGGGATCCCGTCGATCTGGACCTTCGCACCGTCCAGCCCCATACGCATGATGGAGCCTTTCCCATACGACCGCTCGATCTGGGTCAGAGCTGTCTGGAGGGCCTTTTCCTTTTTTCCGCTGGTCTCCGGGGTGGACATCAGGACGTCTCCTTCGGGGATCGCATCCAATGTTTCTGGGGCCGTTTCGCTCAAAGCCGGAATGCACCCTTCCCGCCTTACCCTCCCGGCTTTGAACGGTGGTTCGAGCCACAAGGTACAAAAACCGAAGAGAAAGCGAAAGTCCCCCGTTTCGCCATGAATGTAGGGGTAGACAAGGGACCGGGAAATGCCCCGATGGGTCCTGCCCCCACGGGGCTCGCGGAACCTGCCTCCGCCACCCGATGGCGCCTCCGGGGATCGACAGGGAGGCCGGGAGAGGTTCTGTTTTGTCCTCAGAACCGCTCAAAGCCTCCAACCGAGCCGATCCTGCAGGCCATGATCCCACCCCTCTTCTACCTCGACCGTTACCGGAACGAAGGAACCCGAACCTATAGCCGTCACGCCGACTATACGGAGGCCGACGTCCGGTACCGCCCGAACACCGGGGTCGACCACTTTCCCGTTCCCGCGTTCCTGGTCCCGACGGAGGAGCTGAACCTCTACCTTGCCGACCCCCACCCCTCCCTCCTCGACCGATTCTCTGAAGGGGCCGAGACCCTCTTTTTTGTCCACCCGCAGCTCCTGGAGCGTCCCGGGGACGATCCGTATCTGGCCCGGGTTCTCTCCCTCCCTCGAGCTCCGAGGGAGATATGGGCCTCACCAAGCTCGTCGACCCGGACCCTGTACGTCAGGGATTCTGACCAACCTCACGCCTTGAAGCTCCATTTCCCCTTCAGGGTCTCCCGTTACGGACGGAGGATGAGGGACGAGGTGGTGGAACAAGCCATCGACGTTTCTCGGGAGCTGGAGGCTGGCGTCGGGGCCATGGATCCGGACTTCGCCTTCCTCCGGGAGGTCCTGGGGGTCACCTTCAGGAACCTCCGGCCAGAGACCCCCCGAGGGGAAAACTGGGGCTTTCTCGTAAGGGAGCTCACCCCCTTCCCAGCCTCCGGGGAAAGCCGATCGCTGGTCCCGGGCTTCGCCCTCTATGGGAGGGATTTCCATGATCCGGCGGAAGAACCCCTGCTCTACGCCCTGCTATCCGACAAGAATCCCAAATCGTTCCTTCTGGATGAAATCATGCTACCCATCATCCGGCATTGGGTGACCTGTTTCCTGGAATTCGGGCTCTTGTTGGAGCCCCACGGGCAGAACGTGCTGCTGGAGACGGGACCCGGGGGCAGCATCCAGAGGATCGTCCACCGGGACCTGAACCTCGGGGTCGACAACCGGAGACGGAGAGATGCGGGCCTCCCGACGGGTGGCACCAATACCTATAACCGGATGGAGAGCGGTGCGTTCAGCAGCGTTACCTACGACAAGTTCATGGGAGGCCACTTCTTCGACTACCTGGCAGCCTGTGCCGGAGCACGCTTCCGTAACCTCGACCTCGCCGACCTGAGGGGGGCATGCAAGGAGGAGTTCCTGGACCTGTTTCCCGATCATGAACGATACCTCCCCCGCAGCGTCCAGTACTTCAGTGAGAGGAGGGACCGGTTCGGGAAGCCGACGTTCATGGATACTGGGAAGGCCCCTGACTGGCGCCCCTAAACGATGGTATCCCGAAGCCTCTGAAGCTCCTCTCTTTCCTTTTCGGTGACTCTCGGGAACTCCAAGCCCAGGGAGGAAAGGGACTCTTCCACGATCCGTGCGACGGTATGCCTCAGGTAAGGCTTGCTGTCGGCTGGAACAGCGTACCAAGGGGCCCACGGCCGGGAAGTGGCGTTCAAAGCCTTCTCGTAGGCCTCCATGTACTTCCCCCAGAGTTTCCGCTCGGCCAGGTCCCCCTCTGAAAACTTCCAGTTCTTGTCCGGCCGGTCGATCCGGCGTCTGAAACGCTCGGCCTGCTCTTCCCGAGATACGTTCAGGAAAAACTTCAGGACCAGGTAGCCGCTCCTTGCCAAATGCTGTTCGAAGTCCCGAATCGAGTCGAACCGCTCCTCCCAGAGATCGGGCAGGGACACGTCGCCGGGAAGGCGCTGCCCACCCAGGTATTCTGGGTGGACCCTTACCACGAGAACCTCTTCGTAGTGACTCCGATTGAAGACGCCGATCCGTCCACGTTCGGGGAGAGCGGAGTTGATCCTCCAGAGGAAGTCGTGGTCCAGCTCCCTCTTGGACGGTTGTTTGAAGGACGAGACCTGGCATCCTTGGGGGTTGATTCCCCTGAGGACCGCTCGGATCGTGGAGTCCTTCCCGGCGGCATCCATGGCCTGGAACACCAGCAGCACCCCCCAACGGTCGTCCGCGTACAACCGCCGCTGAAGGTCATCCAACCGGTCCACCGTCTCTTCAAGCCCGTCTTTCAGCTCCCCTTTTCCCAGGGTCCCGCCAGGTGGAGCTGTGGGGGCAGAGTCAACCCTGAAGCTCCCGTCGAAGGGGACCAGATAGGGGCTTTCGATCGCTTCGAACACGCTTCTCTCCTTCTTAGGACAGTGTCATGGCCTCCGGATTCCAACGAACGATCCGTCCTTCGAAATAGCTGTTGTTACATGCCAGGGCCGGGGCCGCGGCCCGAAGGCCGAACGCCGCGTTCTCCGCCACAGGCGTGCCGTTTCGCACACCGGAGAAGAAGTTCATGAAATGATCGAAGTGGGCCCCCCGGTACCCTCTCTCCGCCATAAAAACGCTCTCGGCCGGGGGGAGCATCTGCTTCCGGGCAGAAGTCATGGCCTCCATTTCGTCGGCCTTTCTTTGGGCGAAGACGTCCATGGGCCCATTGACCTTGTTGCGCCTCAAAACCACATCGGTCCATGTCACGTCCATGGCGCCTTCGTTTCCGACCAGGCGAAGGAACGTGCTCCCGGACGTCCCATCCACGAAGTTCACCCTGAGAGAGAGGTTGAACGGCGGATGGCTCTGAGTCTCCGGGTAGTCGAACATCCCCAGGAGGACGTCGGGGACTTCCCTTCCGTCTTTCCAGTAACGGAGGCCGCCTTGGGCCATGATGGTCTTGGGCCCCACGGAAGCCACGATGAAATGCAAGCTCGAGAAGAGGTGGACGAACAGGTCCCCGGAAACGCCGGTGCCGTAGTCCTTGTAGTTCCTCCATCGGAAGAACCGGACGGGGTCAAAAGCCGTGGCCGGGGCCTGCCCCAGGAAGCGGTCCCAGTCCACCGTCTCCTCGGAGGCATCGTCCGGGATGGCGTATTGCCAGGCACCCACGGGGTCGTTCCGGGCCCAGAATCCTTCAGCGTAGTTCAGCTCTCCGATGGCGCCGTCTTCGAACAGCTCTTTGGCCTTCTCGTTGCCCAGTGAGCTCATGCCCTGGCTGCCCACCTGGAAGGTCCCGCCGGTTTCCTTTTGGGCCTGGATAACGTCCCGAGCCTGGGGGATGGCGTGGACCATGGGCTTCTCGCAGTACACGCCCTTCCCGGCTCGAAGGGCATCGGAGGATATCTTCGAATGCCAATGATCGGGCGTGGCCACGATCACGGCGTCCACATCGTCCCGTGCCAGGACTTCCCGATAGTCCCGGGTCGTGAAGAGATCTCCTCCGAATTTCCCCCGGGCCGAGGCCAAGCGACCATCGTATAGATCGCAGGCGGCTACCAATCTCACGCCGGGGATTTGGGTGGCCGTGTCCACGTCCGACATCCCCATTCCCCCCGATCCGATGACGGCAAGCTGGATTTGGTCGTTCGCCTCCTGGTGCCGACGGGGTGGAAGCAACTCCACACTGCGTCCCTCCGAGGCTGAGAGAACGTGGGGGGTCGCCCCGGCAGCGAGAGCAGCGCTGGCCATTTTTCCCAGGAATTTTCGGCGTGTCGTGCCTGTCTTGGATCCGGGGACCATGGTGTACCTCTCGGTTGAGGTGAGTTGGTTCTTCGGGGTTCCAAGATTCGCGGAGGACGCACGCTGGGCAAGCCGGGAAGAGGATTCCCTTGCAAGCACCTTCGTCCAGTTCTCATTATGCGGGGAAGGGTGGCCATCTACCCGAGGTGGTCCTTCCCCATTAGAACCGTGGAGGCCGGGTGTCAGAGAATCCCGAGTCCGGGTACGACGAGAGTCGGAGCCGCCTTAAGTTCGATGACTTCGAGCTCGTCCGTTTCCCCAATGGCAGAACTAGGGTTCGCGTCCGTATGGACTGGACCCACGGGAGGACTTTCTCGGGAGAATCGGAAGGGAACCAAACCCTGGAGGGGGAGGTCAGGGCTGCGGCGGAAGCAGCCCTCGAGGCAGCGGCCGGTGCCACGGGTGGCAGGTTGGACCTCGATCTGAGAGGCACCAAAGCCCTCAGGGTTTTCGACGCGTGGGTGGTGGTGGTCATGGTGCGAGCCTGGACCGGCGAGGATCCACTGCAGCTCCTGGGAGCCTACCCCTGCCCCGACGATGATACGGCTCGTGGTGCGGTCCTGGCCGTCTTGGACGCGACTAATCGGGTCATGGAGAGTTTTCTGAAGCAGTAGAGAAACATGCTCCGCGTCAGGCCGATTCTTCCACTGCCCTGGACAGCACCGCCACGGCCCTCTCGACACCCTCGTCGTCCAAGTCAAGGTGGGTCACCGCCCTGAGTCTCCGAGGACCAAACCTCACCATCAGCACTCCCTCCGCGACCATGGCCGCCAGGACAGAGTCGACGGAAACCGCCGGGTCTTCCAGGTCCAACATGACGATGTTGGTCTCCGGCGGGACCACCGACACCCCTGGGATCTCGGCTGAACCTTCAGCCAGGAAGCGGGCTCTGGCATGATCCTCGGCCAAGCGCTCCAGGTGGTGGTCCATGGCGTAGATTCCAGCCGCCGCCAAAAAACCCGACTGCCGCATGCCCCCCCCTAACCGTCGCCGCACCCGCCAGGCTTTTTTCATCAGGTCCCCGGGTCCCGCTAGGAGAGAACCCACCGGAGCTCCGAGGCCCTTGGAAAGGCAGACCATCACCGTGTCCGCAAGGGAGCCGTACTCACGGGGGGACAACCCGGTTTCTGCGCATGCATGCCAGAGCCGGGCCCCGTCCAGGTGGACCGGAAGGCGCCACTCCCTCGCCACGTCCCGGATGGCCTGCATGGTCGTGAAGGGAAGGATCTTCCCACCCGCACCATTATGAGTGTTCTCCAGAGCGATAAGACTGGTGGGATGGATGTACGGAGAGTCGGGTCGAATCGCCTCCCTGACCAGGTCGGCCGTCAGAAGGCCGTCGTCGGTGTGTACCGGACGGAGCTGGAGTCCGCTGAGGGCCGCCCCGGCTCCCTCTTCGTAGTTGAAGATGTGGGCTCCGGCTTCCAGGACCACCTCCGTCCCAGCCCGCCCATGCACGGCGAGGGCGGTCTGGTTGGCCTGGACCCCGCTGGGGAAGAAGAGGGCCGACTCCTTTCCCAGGAGGGCGGCGACCTTTTCTTCCAGGGCCAGCGTGGTGGGATCGTGGTCGAGGACGTCGTCCCCGACCTCGGCACGGACCATGGCCTCCCTCATTTCGGGGGTCGGACGAGTGACGGTATCACTCCTCAGGTCAACCACCATTCCAGCCATGTGAGCCTACCTATTCCTTCAGCGCTTCTTCGATCCTCCCCAGCCTCCTGGCAATGGAGACGACCCAACCCAGAATCAATACCCAGGCAACGGCATACGCGATGAACATGTGCGTGTAGCCCCTGAGGTTCTGGCCTGCGATGGTTTCCGAGCCCGGAAGTCCGCTCTGGGCCAGGAGTCCGTCAGGAGAGAGAACGCAGAGGAAAGCGAAGGCGAGGAGAGAGAAGGACAGAATCTTCATGACTTGGCTCCTTCAGGAAGGACGATGCCCTCCCCGGCCAGCTGGCGATGGTCCAACGCCCTCTTCATCCGCTCGAGACCGTATCGAAACAGAAAGAAGGCCAGGAAAAGAACGGTAAGAGCCCCGAGGCCCGTGAAAAGCGTGGTGAGCATGTCCCCCGGGAGGCTGGGTCCGTCCGGTCTCATGACGACGGGTTCCGGATGAAGAGACCGGAAGAATTGGACCGACACATGAATCAGAGGGATATCCAAGGCGCCAACGATTCCGACCACAGCGGCGAAGCGCTTCGCCCGTTCAGGGTTTTCGGTCGAGGATCGGACCAGGAAATACCCCACGTAAATGAAAAACAAGAGCAGGGTAAGAGTCAGGCGCGGTTCCCATTCCCACCAGGTTCCCCAGGCTATCTTACCCCACAGAGGACCCGTGATGAGGACGATTACCGTGAAGATGATCCCGCCCTCGGCCGCGGCCACGGCGGCCATGTCCAGGCGCTCGTCCTTCAGCCAGAGATAAACAGCGCTGCAGACAGCCACGATCCCGAAGGCCATGAATGCGACCCAGGCGGACGGGACGTGGATGTAGAAGATCCTCTGGACTACCCCCATGGTCCGCTCCGTGGACACCCAGAAGAAGACCTGCCAATGCATAACCAGGACCAGAGCCAGCCCGAGAACGCCCAGTACCGCTCCAGACCACCGGATCTTAGGACTCATCACTCCTCCACGACGTACCGAAACAGCCCCGCCCCCGCGGCGAGAGCCACCACAGCGAACGCACCCAACATACGGATATTCCCATCCACTTCCGACACGGGCAGACCCTGGAAGAGACGGCTGGTCGCCGTCACACCGTAGATGATCAGCGGGACCAAGGCGGGGAACACCAGGATCGGAAGGAGAGTGTCTCCCATGGTGGTCCGGACCGATATGGCGCTGAAGAGGGTCCCGATAGCCACGAAGCCCAGGGTCCCCAGCAGGATCACGGCGACCAGGGCCAAGGGGTGGGCTCCGAAGCGCAGGCCGAAGAACAGGGCGAAGACCCCAAAAACCAGGGCGGTTACCACAACCAAAAGAATAAAGTTGGAAAGGACCTTCCCGAGGTAGAGGGCGTCACGGGGGATCGGACTCAGCAGGATCCCCTGGAAGGCCCCCTCCGCCTCCTCGAGGTAGAATGTCCGCCCCAATCCCAACATCCCTCCGAAGATGATCGTCATCCAGATCAGACCCGAGGCGATGGCCTGGGGCTCCACCACGGTTGGATCAATGGCGTAGTTGAAAAGGACACCCACCAGAACTGTGAAGCCTCCCATGGCCGCCACGCGCTCCCGCGTTCGAACCTCGACCACCAGATCCTTCCAAACAATGGCGGCCACCTGGCGGAGATACTCCATCACCCCACCTCCTCCACCTTCTCCCGGTAGGCCCGTTCGAAAGAGGCCGTTTGGAGGTCCTGGCGATCCGCGAAAAGGACGAAACGCCCCCTGGCCAGGATAGCGACACGATCCGCCAACTCCAGGCCCTGAGAAATGTTGTGCGTGACGAGGATGATGGTACGGTGGCCGTCCTTCAGGGATGCCAACACCTGCCGTAGAACGGAGGCTGCGTGGGCGTCCAATCCGGTGTAGGGTTCATCCAGAAGAACAAAGTCCGGGTCGTGCAGCAGGGTCCTGGCCAAAGCCAGGCGCTGCCTCATGCCCCTGGATAGAGTCCTCGCCGGGCTCTTCGCCCGCCCTGTGAGGCCCACCTGCTCCAGGCGGGCCGGGATGCGAACGGAGAGATCCCGGAGTCCGAAGAGCCTGCCGAAGAACAAGAGGTTCTCTTCGAGCGTCAGATGGCCGTAGAGGAAAGACTGATGGGACAGGACCCCGATCCGGCGGTGCCACTCCGGGTTTCCCGCCTCCAGTCGCATCCCCCTGAGGGTGACGTCTCCTTCCGAGGGCCTCAAGCTCCCGGAGAGAATCCCGAGAAGGGTTGTTTTTCCCGCTCCGTTAGGCCCAAAAACCGTCAGAAGCTCGCCCGCCCCCAGGGTGAAGCTCACCCCATCCACCGCTCGGATAGGCCCGAAACTCCGGCTCAGACCCGTGGCCTGAAGGACCGAGTCCTGACCCTCCTGGGCCACCTGGCACCCGGCAGGGGGATCGGAGGGGGCGGGGGAGTCCACTGGATCCGGGCTCCCGGCCTAGGAGGAAGGAACGGGGTTCGGTGCGGAGATGGGAGTGCCGCAATCGCCACAGAAGCGACTGCCCTCAGGATTGGGATGGCCACACTCCGAGCAGAAGAACCCGCCTGAGAGCCTGGATCTCACCGTGGCTATCTCCTCCTCCAATTCGGCATCGGAGGGGCCTTCGAACCCGCCGGAAGCGGGGGAGTGTTCCGCCTCTTCCTCCTGGATGGCCGAAAGGGCTTCCGCCGAGATCTCGGACCTCAAGGCCTGGTAATCCTCTTCGCCCAACTTGCCCATGGCGTATTCGTACTCGGCGTCCCGGAGTTGAAGTAGAGAAATCCTCTTTCGGAATTGGGCCTCCGAAGGTTCCTCCCCAGCGCTCCAAAGGGGAGCCTCCTTCCCCGTGATGATCGGGTGGAGGAGGAAAAAAACGGTGATGCCCACCAAGGAAAGAGCTCCGGCGATAAGCATGGTCAGAATCCTCGAGTCCCCATCAGAACCAAAGCTGTCCCTCTTCCCTAGCCCCGGGCGGCGCCGGCCAGCGCCTCGGAGGACGAAATATGAGCGCCATCGGATTTCCCTCGACGCCCCGCAGCCGCTGCAGGCCAGAGTGCGATGAGGGTTCCTATCGTCAGTATGATCCCTCCGTACCAGATCCAGCCAACAAGGGGGTTCACCATCACCTGGGCGACGATCCGCTGAGCATCCGGTTCGTTGGCCACGAGCCCCTCGAAATCTTCCACATCCGCCAGGATGACGTAGAGGTCCTCCATGGGAGTGGATCGTATCCCTACTTCGGTCACCATCTGCTGATTCACCCTGTAGAACCGTCTCTCCGTGGAAAGGGCTCCGACGGTCTCCCCGTTCTTCTGGACGGACATGAGGGCGGCCCACCGGTCAAAATTCTGGTCCCTGGAGGAGGACATGCCCTCATAGGTCAGGGTATAGGTGTGGCCAAATGGCGAGGCGACCGAAACGGTCTCTCCCGGGTTCATGGTCTCCCTGACTTCTACCTCGAAGGCACGACCGGCAAAAGCCGTGAAGATCAGGACAACCCCGACGTGGACGATGTACCCTCCCCATCTTCTGCGGTTACGCCCAACGAGATGCGCCAGGGCCGGGAGTATCCCCTCTCCCTCGATCCGCGCCCTGGCCTTCGTCCCTTTCCAGAATTCAACGAAAATGATGGTGAGGACAAAAGCCGAGATTCCGAACGTCGCCAGGGCGTAACCGTTCCTGGCGCCGAGGCCCCAGAAAACACCCACCACCACGGCCCCCACCGCCACGGGAATGGCGAAGTTTCGTTTGAGGTTCCTGCGAGTGGCCCTCCGCCAGGCGATGACCGGCCCGATGCCGGTCAGAGCCAGAAGGCCCAGGCCGATGGGGATGTTCACCCGATTGAAGAAGGGAGGCCCTACCGAGATCTGTTCTCCCGTAAAGGCTTCACTTATCAGCGGGAACATGGTGCCCCAGAGCACGGCGAAGGCCGCACCGAGAAAAATCAGGTTGTTGAAGAGGAACGCTGCCTCACGGGACAAGAAGGACTGGATCTGATTCTCGGATTTCAGGTCCGGCAGTCGATAGACGATCAAGACGACCGACGCAATGAAGATGCTGCCCATGAAGGCCAGGAAAATCAGGGCGATTTGGGTGTTCTCCGCAAAGCTGTGAACCGATTCGATCAGGCCCGACCGGGTCAGGAAGGTCGCAAAGATGGTCAGGAGGAACGTCAGGAGGACCAATGACATGTTCCAGACCTTCAACATGCCCCGGTTCTCCTGGATCATGATCGAATGGAGAAAGGCCGTCGCCGTGAGCCATGGGAGCAGTGACGCGTTCTCCACCGGGTCCCAGAACCAGTACCCTCCCCATCCGAGCTCCTCGTAGGCCCATCGCATGCCGAAGATGATTCCGTTGGCCAGAAAGAACCACGAAAGGAGGGTCCATCTCCTCGTGAGAACGATCCATCGGGAGTCCGTTCGCCCCGTCAGGAGAGCCGCCATGGCAAAAGCGAAGGGAATCGAAAAAGCGGTGAACCCCAGATAGAGGACCGGCGGGTGGATGGTCATCCAGTAGTTCTGGAGCTGGGGGTTCAGGCCGGCTCCATCCGCAGGCACGAACCCGAGCTGCTCGAACGGGTTCACCCCGGCGAAGAGCAAGACTACGACGAAGAACCCGATGATCCCCTGGAGGATCCCCACCACGTAGGGCATGAACTCTCTGTTCCTGTGTCTGTTAAGGAAGACACAGACGGCCGAGAAGAAGGCCAGAAGAACCGCCCAGAACAAGAGCGACCCCCGCTGCCCTGCCCAAAGCCCCGAGAGCTTGAAGAACGGGTCAAGCTGCCGGTTGGAGTAGTTGGCGACGTACCAGTATTGGAACTGGTCCGTGAGGAAAGCGTTCACCACCCCCAGAGAAGCGACAAAAAGGAGAGCGAAGATCAGGTAGACGCTTCGCTCCGCACTGAGGACCAGGTCACCCCTCTTCTGGTGCCCCCCGACAAACCCCATCGCCATCCCCCAGAACGACACGGGGAGAGCTATCCACAGGGCAAACTCACCAAGGGCGGTCACCCAGTCGTCCCCTTGGTAGCGAGGTCCTCAGGAGTGGACTCATAACGAGAGCCGCACTTGGTCAGGAGGGTCTCCGCATGGAAGGTCCCATCCTCCCCGAAGCGCCCCTCGAGGACCACCTCGGTCTCGTCCGTGAACGTGTCTGGAAGGACATCCTGAAAGACCACGGGAAACGCCACATCCGGATACTCGATATCATGAACCTTGAACAGGTGAACCAACTCGCCCTCGCCCTGTGAGTACGAGCCTGGCACGACCTTTCCGCTCACCTTGACTCCAACCGAGTGGAAAGCCGGATCCTCGGCCACCTTCGCCACCAGCTCGGTGGGTGTCAGGTAGTAGACCATGCTGTCGCTGACCCCGGTCCAGACCAGATAGGTGACCACCAGGGCCACCCCCACCAATCCCACATAGAACCGACCGTTCTTCATACCGAGTGCCTCCTGAGATGGACCGAGTCCACCGAACCAGAGAATCTTTTTCCCAAAGAAGAGAGATTGAGAGAATGTAACCTGGGGGCTCGCGCACCTCAATCCAGTTCCAGACCGACGTGCTTCTACCTAGGAACCCCAAGAATCCGGAAGGTTCCCTCGTCGGACCACGAAAAGATCTCTCCCCGCACCGGGCCCCCGGGGGCCCCGGGGAAGAGTCGACAGGAGACGCCGCTATCCCCCCCGGCGAGCTACTTCCATGGCCCACTCGGCAGCCTCTCGGCCGTCCCGCATCCTGGGTAGCCGAAGATCACACGGCGGATCACTTAGTAGCGCCACTTCTTTTCCCATTTTCTTGGCCAGGGCGATCTCGGATAGGGTTCCCCACTCCCCCCCCACCGCCACCACGGCTTCACCCATCCTGACGACGAGAGCGTTTCGGGTTTCTCCCATTCCGGTCGCCAGGGGAATCTCCACCCAGGGGTTCGCAGCCTCTGGATCGGTGCCGGGCAACACACCCACGGTCGTTCCGCCTGCCTCCAGACATCCTCGTGAAGCAGCCGCCATCACTCCCCCCAGACCGCCGGTTATGACGATGGCTCCCAACCTCCCCAGGGCCGCCCCTAGCTCCTCGGCCAGCTCTATCTCCCTGGGCGTGGCCTGGCCGGCACCCACGACCGAGATCCGGGGCCTCACGGGGCACGATTCTGTTTGGGATCCCCCGGCCGGCCCAGATCGGACCATGCTCTCGCAGTCTGCAAAGCCCGGTTCCAGCCCTGTACGGCAGCTCCTCTATCGTCCTCGGACATCATGGGTTCGAACACCATGGCTTCACCCAGGGCCCCCATCAGCTCCACTCCGTCCGTCCAAACCCCGACCGCCAGACCGGCGAGGCCGGCAGCACCCAAGGCGGTGGTCTCCACCAGAGAGGGCCTCCGGACCGGCACCCCGAGGATGCCGGCCTGGAATCTCATCAACCAGTCGTTCATGGCCGCGCCCCCGTCCACCCGAAGCTCATGGGTGGTGACTCCCGAATCGGCTTCCATCGCATCGATCAGGTCGGCCGTGGAATAGGCCATGGCTTCCAGGGCGGCCCTGGCCAGGTGGGCCCCCGATGTGCCCCGCGTCAGTCCGACGATCGTCCCTCTGGCATGAGGATCCCATTGGGGCGCCCCGAGCCCCACAAAAGCAGGCACGAAATAAACCCCGTCATTGGACGCGAGAGATGCGGCCATCTCCTCCGAGGCCTGGGCGGAGCCGAGGATCCCCAGGCCATCTCTGAGCCACTGGACGGCAGCCCCTGCCACGAAGACGGAGCCCTCCAAAGCATAAGCGGGGCCACCTCGTTCGTCGCAGGCCATGGTCGTGAGCAGCCCGGTGCCGGACTCCACTCGGTTCCGGCCGGTATGGAGGAGGAGGAATGCTCCCGTCCCGTATGTGTTCTTGGCCAACCCTTCGGCCCAGCATCCCTGGCCGAAAAGAGCCGCCTGCTGGTCCCCCGCCACTCCCGCAATCGGGACTTCTATCCCCAGCTCATCCCCAACTACGTGACCGAAGGCCCCCGAACTCGCCCGAACATCCGGGAGAACCGGTTCAGGGACTTCCAGGATGTCCATCAACACAGGGTCCCAACCCTGGTCCTCGAGGTTGTAGAGCAGCGTTCGGGACGCGTTGGTGTGGTCGGTGGCGTGGACGGCCCCCTGCGTCAGCCTGGCAATGAGCCAGCTGTCCACCGTCCCCACGGCGAGATCACCCGACTCGGCCCGGGCTCTGAGTTCCGGATGGTTTCGAAACAACCATGTGAGCTTCGTGCCGGAGAAGTAGGGATCGAAGAGAAGGCCCGTCCGACGCCGGACGTCTCCCTCGAGATCCCGGCCCTTCAGCTCCTGGCAGATCGGCGTGGTTCTCCTGTCCTGCCAAACGATGGCGCGGTGGACGGGCTCCAGGGTCTCCCGGTCCCACAAAACCACGGTCTCCCTCTGGTTGGTGATTCCTACACCGGCCAGGTCGGCGTCCTGGCCGACATTGGCCAGGGCAGTCCGGGCCACCTTCCGGGTCACCTCCCAAATCTCGAGAGCGTCATGCTCGACCCAGCCCGGTTCGGGGAAATGTTGAGTGAACTCGGAATAGGCCCGGGAAAGGACCCGGCCATCCTGAGCCACCACCAGGGCTGTCGTCCCGGTGGTACCCTGGTCGATGGCCAGCACGGCGGGAACTGAGCTCATTCGGTCTTCTCCAATTCAGCGGGCATCGCCCGATCGGTGCTTCAGCAGGTTGGCCACCGCCGGCTCGTACGGCGGCCGCAGAATCCCGCCATCGGTCACAAACGCCGTCACCAGGGAAGCTGGCGTGACATCAAAAGCCGGGTTCCACACTTCCACTCCGTCCGGCACCCTCCGACCTCGGTCCGTCCCCTCGACTTCCGTCGGACCCCTAACCTCTATGGGAATACTTCCCCCATCCGGGGTGTGGAGGTCGAAGGTACTCCTTGGGAGGGCGACAAAAAAAGGAATGGCGTGGTGGTTGGCCAACACAGCCAAAGGATAGGTACCGATCTTGTTGGCCACGTCCCCGTTGGCCGCCACTCGATCCGCACCCACGATGACCAGGTTGATGCTTCCCTGTTTCATCAGAGCCCCTGCCATGGAGTCCGTGATGATGGTCACGTCGACCCCGGCTCGGCTTGCCTCCCATGCTGTGAGGCGGGCTCCTTGGAGGAGGGGGCGGGTCTCGCCGGCATACAACCTCAGAGGGACTCCTCTGGTATGGGCGATATAGACGGGGGCCAGCGCTGTACCGATCCCCCCCGTCGCGAGAGCCCCGGCGTTGCAGTGGGTGAGGATCCCCGCTCCGACTTCCGGGATCAGCTCGACGCCCGCCTCTCCGATGCGACGGCACATCTCCCGGTCCTCGGCCGCGATCCGATCCGCCTCACTGATGAGGGCATCCTTCAATCCACCGGAGGACCCTCGGGCCGCATGAGCCTCCACGACCCTTCTTTGGCGATCCAGCGCCCAGGAAAGGTTCACGGCGGTGGGTCGCGTGCATCGAAGCAGCTCGGCATCCTCCAGGAAGCCTTTCTTCAACCTGGAAACGGAGGGCGGGTCGGACTGGGCCTCAATCCGGTTCAGGGTCCCCAGGGCCAACCCCATGGCGGCGGCAATCCCGATGGCCGGGGCTCCCCTGACCCGTAGGACGGAGATGGCTTCAGCCACGGCCTCGACATCTTCGAGCCGGAGGAACAGCTCCTCCGAAGGGAGGAGGGTTTGGTCGAGAATCTCCACTGCCCTGCCGTCCGAGCTCCAACGAACCGAAACGGGGATTTCAGATGGGAAGAGTCGGTGGTGGTTCATTCCAACCTCTGGAAGGGTCCTTGGATGCGCGCCTCAAAGCCCCAGGGAGGTCAATCCCCCGAAGTCGTACCGGTACCCGCCTTCAAGGAGCAGGTCCAGGAAGAGAGGAAGGGGCAACCCCATCACATTATGGTAGTCTCCCCGGATCTCTGTCACCAATGCACCCCCCAGACCCTGGATCCCGTAGGCCCCGGCTTTGTCCATGGGTTCCCCGGTTTCGACATACGCTCGGGCCAGGTCCTCCTCAAAGGCACGAAACGTGACCTCCGTGCCTAGATGTCCCGAACGAAGCTCTCCCCCGGGAAAGACCAACGCCAGACCACTGACGACCCGGTGCCTTCGGCCTGCAAGGGACATGAGGACGGATAGGGCTTCTCCGGCGTCCCGGGGTTTCCCGAGGATGTGGTCGTCCCTGATAACCACGGTGTCCCCTCCTACGACCAGAGAGCCGGGATTTGCCACGGACACCTTCATGACCTTGGCTACGGAAAGACGCTCCGCATGATCTTCCGGGGACTCATCCCCCAACCACTCTTCAGGGATATGAGCGGGGATCACTTCGAACGTTAACCCTAAACGGGACAGGAGCTCGGCCCGGCGAGGGGACGCTGAAGCGAGGATGAGACGGGGGCCGGTCGGAGGCCTGTTCACCGCTCCAGCACCAGGGTTACCGGGCCTGCGTTCACGAGGGCGACATCCATCATTGCCCCAAACTCGCCGCTCGCCACCTTTCCAGGGGCCAGAGCCCGGAGAAGCTGAAGGAACCGTTCGTAGAGGGGAATGGCCACGTCGGGGTGGGCAGCGCGCACGAAACTGGGGCGCCGGCCTCTTCGGGTATCCCCATAGAGGGTGAACTGGCTGACGATCAGGAGATCGCCGCCGGTCTCGAGGACGGAAAGATTCATCTTCCCAGCGTCGTCCGAGAAGATCCTGAGGCCCAGAATCTTGTCGGCCATCCACCGGAGTCGGTCCTCCGTGTCATCCTGAGTGAACCCGACGAGCAGAACCAGCCCCGAATCGATCTCCCCGACCACCTGGCCTTCAATGGAAACGCTGGCTCGAGATACCCGCTGGAGGACGACCCTCATTCCACCGTGACGGACTTGGCCAGGTTCCTGGGCTGGTCCACGTCGCATCCTCTGAGCACGGCCATGTGATAGGCCAAGAGCTGGAGTGGAATGGTAGTGAGAACAGCCTGGGTCAGAGGAAGACTGACGGGCACCGAGATTACGTGGTCGACCTTCTCTGCGATGTCCGTATTCCCTTCCGTCACCACGGCGATCACCCTGCCCTGCCGAGCCCTGACCTCTTCGATGTTGGATAGGACCTTGGCATAGATGGGATCGGTAGGAGCCAGAGCTACGACCGGCATGTCGTCGTCGATGAGGGCGATGGGGCCATGCTTCATCTCTGCCGCCGGATACCCTTCGGCATGGATGTAGCTGACCTCCTTCAACTTCAATGCCCCCTCCAGGGCCACCGGGAACTGATACCCCCGCCCTAGATACAGGAAGTTCCGACAATCCAC
This sequence comes from Gemmatimonadota bacterium, assembly GCA_013043565.1. Taxonomy (GTDB): domain Bacteria; phylum Gemmatimonadota; class Gemmatimonadetes; order Longimicrobiales; family Gaopeijiaceae; genus JABDNZ01. The sequence goes on from JABDNZ010000353.1 coordinate 30,731, forward strand.
GTATTTTTCGGCCAGGGCCCGGATATCGCCATCCTTCTCCAGAATCCTCTCGACCTGGTTGGGCAGGGCTGAAAGGGCTCTCACGATCCGGTGGCCCGCCTCCAGGGAAAGCCCCCGACGGCGTCCCAGATACAACCCGAAAAGGGCCAGGGCCACAACCTGGCTGGTGAACGCTTTCGTGGACGCTACGCCGATCTCCGGACCGGCGTGCAGATACACTCCGAAGTCCGTTTCTCTGGCGATCGTGGACCCCACCGCGTTGACGATGCCCATCGTCGGGGCGCCACGTCGTTTGGCCTCACGAAGAGCCGCCAGGGTGTCGGCCGTCTCTCCCGATTGGCTGATGGCTATCACGAGTGTGGTCTCGTCGACCAGGGGGCTCTTGTACCGGAACTCCGAGGCGTACTCCACCTCCACCGGGACCCGGGCCAACTCCTCGATCATGTACTCGCCCAAGAGGGCCGAGTGCCACGACGTCCCGCAAGCGGTGATGATGATCCGTTTGATGCGAAGGAGCTCGAGGTCGGAGATGGTGATGCCTCCGAGCTTCGACACGCCCTCATCGGCCAGGAGGCGCCCTCTTAGGACATCCCGGAGGGAAGAAGGCTGTTCGAAAATCTCCTTGAGCATGAAGTGCTCGAAGCCTTCTTTCTCAATGGCTCCGAGATCCCAGGTGACCCGATGGATGGGCCTGTCTACGGCTCCTCGTTCAAGGTGGAAGGTCCAGTGCCCCTCGCCGTTCAGGACGGCAACGTCTCCATCGTCGAGATAGACCACGTCCCTCGTTCGGGTCACCAACGCCGCCGCGTCGGACCCCACCAGGTATTCGCCGTCCTTTCCGATTCCCAAGAGAAGAGGACTGCCGTTCCGGGCGGCCACGATCTTCCCTGGGTCCCGAGTGCTGATGACGGCAATTCCGTACGCGCCTTCGACCTGGAGGAGGGCGGCGGCCACGGCGTTCTCCAGGGCCTGGTTTCCTTTGAACGCCTCGTCAATGAGATGGATGATGACTTCCGTATCCGTCTCACTGCGGAATTCGTATCCCAGCTCTTGGAGATCTTCACGGAGCTCATCGGCATTCTCGATGATCCCGTTGTGAACCACGGCGATGTCCCCGTCCGCACTGAAGTGGGGGTGGGCATTGACCTCCGTGGGGCCGCCGTGGGTGGCCCACCGGGTATGGGCGATACCACAGTTGCCCATGGGCCGATTCCCATTCAGAGCCTCTTCCAGCACCGAGATCTTCCCGGGCTTTTTGACGGTCCTTAGGTCACCTTCTTCCGTGATGACGGAGATCCCCGCCGAATCATATCCACGGTATTCAAGGCGACGAAGACCCTCCAACAGCACCGGAGATGCATCTCTGGGACCCAGATATCCAACAATTCCGCACATTTCGTTCTCTTTTTCTATCTCATGCCCGAAGGTGATTCGAGCGCTATTTGCCCTATATGAACGGTGTCGATTTTACGCCACTCCGTCCAGTATCTTCGCCGCTCTTGCCAGAACGGCGTTCGCCTCCTCTTCCGAGGGACCCTCGGCGATGAGGCGGACCACCGGCTCGGTGCCGGAGGGTCTCACGTGCAACCAGACTCGTTCCTCAGGCCAACTGACACGGAGACCGTCGGTATGATCGACCTCAGGAGGAGTGAAATCCTCCTGGAGGGCTGTGTAGGCGCCCTCCAACGATTCCCTCGGGAAGGACACTTTCCGCTTTACGATTGCATAGACAGGCCAACGGGCCGCCGCGTCACGGAGCCCCACGCCCTGATCTGAAAGATGCTGCAGAATGAGTGCCGCTCCCAGGGGAGCGTCCCTCGTCGCATGGAGGGCCGGTAGAATCACCCCTCCGTTCCCTTCACCTCCCACGACGGCCCCCTCCTTTTGCATTCTCCTGGCAACGTTGATTTCACCCACGGGGGCCCGCACCACCGATACGCCAAAGCTCCGCGCTACGTCTTCCACGACTTGGCTGGTGGAAAGGTTAGCCACCACCACGCCCGGCTCACGCTGGAGGACGACGGCCGAAGCCAGGGCCAGGGTCAACTCTTCGCCAAGGGGAACGCCATCTCCATCCACCAGGGAGAGACGATCCACATCCGGGTCGACAGCCATTCCGAGATCGGCGCCGGAGGCCCGTACGGCCTCTCCCAGCTCCGAGAGGTTCTCGGCGGTGGGTTCCGGATCCCGGGGGAAACGCCCATGCGGTTCGGTATTGACCCCGAAAACCTGACACCCGAGGGCCTCCAGGAGGTGTGGCATGATGACACCCCCGGCCCCGTTCACGCAGTCCAGGGCTACCCGTAGGCCCCTGAGTTTCAGGGCCGGGACGTCGAGGATCGGGAGGGTCAGGATTCGGTCGATGTGGCGGTCGACAGCGTCGGAATCGGACTTCAGAGACCCGACATCCTGCCACCCGGCCCTGGGCGGGTCCTCGGACACCAAATACTCCTGGAAGCGGCTCATGACCGTCGCATCCAGGAAAAGGCCCTCTCCCGAAGAGAATTTCAGGGCATTCCACTCCCCCGGATTGTGGCTTGCGGTCACGCAGATCCCTCCAGACGCGCCCCGTTCTTCGACGGCCAGGAGGAGAGTCGGGGTTGGGACCAATCCGAGGTCGACCACGTCGCATCCCACAGATTGAAGCCCAGCCGCCACGCTCCGAGCCAGCATGGGTCCCGAGGTACGGGAATCCCTGCCGACCAGGATCGAGTCCCCCTGGCCGGACTCCTGCAAAAACGCGCCGAAACCGGCGGCCAAAGAAGTCACCAATTCCGGGGTAAGGGGGCGGCCTACTATTCCTCGGAACCCGGAAACGCTCACCATGAGGTCCGGGGGGAAGGCGATGGGCATCGTTCGAGCGCCGATGAGGGGGAGAAGGGGTCTTTCCAACAAGCTGAAAAAAGCTAGCGGACCCCATGGCAGGGGGTCAATGAAACCTGTCCCCTTGGCCAGGCGTAGGATGATACATTGAGGGAGCAGTGCGTTCACATCTCAGGCCAGGAGTCGGCGTTCATGAGTGATGAAGGAAGCGGGAACGGCCAGGAATCCGGGGGGGAAGAGGCCCGGGCCAAGAGGGTCCTTACCGAGATATCATCCCGGAGCTGGGAGCACCCGGCAGACCGGGCGGCGCTTCAGGCCTTGCGGAAGATCCCGGTCTTCGACGACGTCCTCCGAAGCATGTTCGGCTTTTTCGGCGAGAAGCCGATTCGCCTGGCCTTCCAAGCCAACGCGGTTAAGGTGTCGGAGACTCAGTTCCCGCACATCTACGGGCTGTACCAGGAGGTCTGCAAAACCCTCGATCCGGAAAGGGAGTACGACCTCTTCATTTCCCAAACCCCTATCGTGAACGCCGGCGCGTACGGTATGGATGAGCCGTTCATCATCCTGAACTCCGGGACGATCTGGCTCCTGAACGATGAGGAGATCTCTTTCATTTTGGCTCATGAGCTGGGTCACATCATGAGCGACCACGTCCTCTACAGGACCATGACCGTCCTCCTCATCCAACTGGCGACCATGGGCTTCCCCGTGGTGGGCTTGGCAGCTCGAGCTGTATTGGTGGCCCTGCTGGAATGGTACCGTAAGAGCGAGCTCTCCAGCGACCGGGCGGGTCTCCTGACGGTCCAGGATCCGGAAGTGGCCATGATGGCCATGCTCAAGATGGCCGGCGGGATTCCCAACGGGGGAAAATGGGAAACCGAGTATTCGCTGGATGAGTTCATCGTCCAGGCCGAGGAATATCGTAGTGGGGGGGACGTGGCGGACCAGGTCTACAAGGTCCTGAACCTGATGGCCACGACTCACCCGTTTTATGTACTGAGGGTGTCGGAGATCCGTGACTGGATCGAGGGCGGTGACTACGATCGGATCATCAGAGGTGAGTACGCTCGGCGAGGGGATCCGGATCCTGCGATACAGGAAGATCTCAGGGCCGCCGCGAAGGCCTACGCAGAAGGAGCGAAGGACATGGTCGACACCGTGGCTGACGCCGCCCGCAGGATGGGCGAGGCTTTCCGGGATGGGTTCAAACGCTGATTCACCCCGTGGGTGCCCAGGGATGCAACCGGGGGAGATTTGAGGTCGTTGGACAACGCAGAGGGGGTGACCGTTTGAGACCGGTCACCCCCTTTTGACATCCAGTCGGGCCCACCCGTACTCTTCGTTGAAATTCCATGATCCGGGGAGGGCGCCCCCCTTCCCGACAATCCTTTCTCTGGGTCGGCTATGCGGATTCTCATGGTGGGAAATGGAGGGCGGGAACACACTCTCCTCTGGAAGCTCAAGGCGGACTCGCCTTCGGCGGAGTTCTTCGCGACTCAACCGAACGGGGGTATGGCCGCATTGGCGGAGGGGGTAGAAATCGCCCCCGGGGACACCGAGGCGCTGGCCGGATGGGCGGCAGCCAGGTCAATCGATCTGACGGTGGTAGGCCCGGAGGCTCCTCTAGCGGCCGGGATCGCCGACCGCTTTCGGAACAAGGGCCTACCGGTTTTCGGGCCCTCCGCTGCGGCCGCCAGGATCGAGTCCTCCAAATCCTATGCGAAGGAGCTAATGCGGGGGGCCGGCGTTCCCACGGCGGATTTCCGCGTGTTCCGGGAGCTCGCCGCGGCTCAGGACTACATTCGGGAGCAGGGGGCACCCATCGTCATCAAGGCGTCCGGCTTGGCAGCCGGAAAAGGGGCCATCGTTTGTGACAGGGAGGAGGAGGCCCTACAGGCCGTCAGGGAGATGCTCGAGGACTTCCGGTTCGGGGAAGCGGGTCGGGAAGTTGTCGTCGAGGAATGTATGCGAGGCGAAGAGCTCTCCGTTTTTGTCCTTACGGACGGTCGGGAGTTTCTTACCCTCCTCCCCTCTCAAGACCACAAGCGCGTGGGCGAGGGGGATACGGGCCCGAACACCGGTGGGTTGGGGGCCTACGCCCCGGTATCGCTGGTGAACCCAGGCCTGATGCAGGAGGTGGAGGAGCGGGTCCTGCTCCCCACGCTGAGAGCTCTGGAATCCGATGGGTCGGCCTTCCAAGGGCTTCTTTACGCCGGGCTCATGCTCACCCATGAGGGGCCGAAGGTAGTGGAGTTCAATTGCAGGTTCGGTGACCCGGAGACCCAGGCCATTCTTCCCCTTCTCGCCAGCTCCCTGCTCGAGCCCATGGCCACCATCGCCGAGGGTGGATCAGTATCCGATTTGACGGCACGCTGGCACTCCGGGGGAGCAGTCACCACGGTACTGGCTTCTCAAGGCTACCCGGGGAGCTATGAAAAAGGGAAGCCCATTCACCTCCCTCCCTCGCTGGCAGACGATCCGAACCTTTTCGTTTTCCAGGCGGGGACCCGCTCTTCGGGGGATGGATTGGTCACATCAGGCGGACGGGTCCTTGCAGTCACCGGCATAGGGGACTCCCTGGCGGACGCATCACGGAAGAGCCTGGTGGGAGCTGACGCTGTGGAGTTCGAAGGGAAATATTTCCGGACAGACATAGGGTGGAGGGAGTTCGCCAGGGACGAGGCCGGTCGCCCCTGAGACGGTCGGGCCCCCGCTCAGATGCCTGAACTCCCCGAGGTAGAGACCGTCGTCCGTCAGTTGGCGGAGGCAGTCCCGGGTCTTGTCATCTCCGACGTGCGGGTTCTCCAGCCCGACCTGATTTCTTCGACGCCGGCGTTCTTCCGAAGCGAGACGGTGGGGTCGGCGATCGAGTGCGTTGGACGCCGTGGCAAGAACATCGTCCTCACGCTGTCCCGATCCAGAATCCTGGTCGTGAACCTGGGGATGACCGGACAGCTTCTCTACCTATCTTCCGGGTTCGACGAAAGCCCGGAGGAAACCCCGAACCTACCCTCCCACCCCGGGGTTTTCTTTCGCTTCCGACCAGCCGGGGCCCTCGTCTATGCTGACATCCGCCGGTTTGGATCACTTCGCCTTTTTTCCCCTGAGGAATGGCGGAAGGAGTCGGCCCGGCTGGGCCCGGAACCCCTCTGCCCATCCCTCGACGGAAAGGCCTTCAGAGATTCCCTGAAGAAGTCCCGCTCGCCCATCCGATCGTGGCTTCTTGACCAAACCAAAATTGCCGGCGTGGGGAACATCTATGCGTCTGAAGCCCTATTCAGGGCAAAGATCCACCCCCGAACCCCGGCTCGGTCCCTGGGCAGGAGGGAGTCGGATCGGCTCCTGGAGGCGATCCGGGCCGTGCTTTCCGAAGCCATCGAGGCGAGGGGAACGACGTTACGGGACTACAGGACGGCGTCGGGAGGCCGGGGCGGGTTCGGACCCTCACTAAGAGTCTATGGCCGGGAAGGAGACCCCTGTCCCGGGTGTAACACACCGATCGGACGTGTCGTATTCGCAAACAGATCAGCTTTTTTTTGTCCCAGCTGTCAGAAGGGTTCATGAAGGCCTTTTTCTTCGTCGTCCTCACCGTCCTTTGCATGTGCGGTCCCCCTGTCGGGTTGTTGGCCCAAGACCCGGATAAGCGTTCCCTGGAGGTGCACCAGCACACCTTGGGGAACGGGCTCCGGCTCTTCATTATTCCCCGGCCCGGCGCCCCAATCGCCTCGTTCGTGGTCCAATACCGGATCGGCGGGGTGAACGAAGGGCCCGGGAACACGGGGATCGCGCACCTCCTGGAGCACCTTCTCTTCAAGGGGACCACGTCGATCGGGACCTCGGACCACAAGATGGAGCAGGTCTATCTGAACCAGATGGATCACCTGTTCGACTCCATCCTCGTGCTGGAGGACGCCGTCTCCCCGGACACGGCCACCATTTCCATCCTCCACCAACGAATCCGGAACCTGGAGAATCAGGCCGCAGCGTTCGTTACCAGCAACGAATTCGACCTCATCCTTTCGGAGAATGGCTCCAGGAATCTGAACGCCACCACCACCGCCGAGTCCACTACCTATTTCGTCGAACTTCCATCCAATCGGGCTGAGCTGTGGTTCATTCTCGAAGCCGACAGGATGCAGAACCCGGTATTCCGGGAGTTCTATACTGAGAGGGACGTGGTAGCCGAGGAGCGCCGTCTCAGATTGGAAAACAGCTCGGCCGGCCTTCTCTACCAAGCGCACATGGCCGCCGCTTTTCAAACCCACCCCTACGGGAAGCCCGTGGTCGGTTTCATGGAAGACATCGGGCGGCTGTCCAGGGCCGAGGTGAAATCCTACTTCCGAAGGTTCTATGGTCCCAACAACGCGGTGGTGGCCATCGCAGGAGATGTCGACCCCGACCAGGTCCTGGAGTGGGCCAAAGGGTACCTCGAGCCCATACCCAGGGGTGAGGATCCTCCCCCGGTTCTGATCCGAGAGCCCCCCCAAGACGGTGAGCGAAGGGTGGAGGTGAGGTACGAAG
>JABDNZ010000354.1 GCA_013043565.1 Gemmatimonadota bacterium
CCCTCATAGTCCCCCACCAGATCGTAGCCGGCCGAATAGGCATGGCACGTGTCGAAACAAACACCCAGCCGCTGCTGGAGCCCGTTCGGGACTTGGGAGATGATCGCTGCCAGATCCTTAAAAGAACCTCCCACAGTAGTCCCTCCCCCGGCGGTGAGCTCCAGTAGAACGCGGGTCCGCCCCGGCACAGCCTCGAGGGCCCGGGTCACACCCTCGGCGTTTCTCGCGATCCCACTCTCATGATCCCCGTCCGTGGCGTTCCCGGGATGAGTGACGAGAAACTGGAGCTCCATACCCGTGCACCGCTCCATCTCTCTTTGGAACGAGGAAAGGGACCGGTCCCACAGTTCGGAGTTTGGGGAGGCCAGGTTGATAAGGTAAGAATCATGGGACCCCGCCACCCGGATCTCATTGGCCTTCGCCTCGGCCTGGAAGGAGGCCCTCACGTCCGGGTCTATCTCGGGTTCGGCCCACCTGTTCGGCTGCTTCGTGAAGAGCTGGAGGCAGGTGGCCTCGATTTCCCGAGCTCGTGCAGGGCCCGTTGGGAGGCCACCGGCGGTAGAGACGTGGGCGCCGAATTCATCGTAGGGAGGCTCCATCGAAGTCACCATGGGGCGAAGGTTATCGAGGTTCCGGGTACCGGCAAGGTCGAGAATCGTTGCCGTCGATGGCCCTCATCACCCGGAATTTTCTTCCACTTCGGCGGAAAAAGGTCCTCCGGTCGATGGCGATCCACAATGGCACGGAGTTGAGAGGAATAAGTCTAACACTATACCTAATAATCATTTAGCCGAACCTGGGCCGAAGCGGAAACATCCGATTACCGTGGGCATGCCTCTTGAGAGTCCAGGACCGCCAGAACACGAGCTCGACCGAGGGTTCGGACCTACAACGGCGGAGGCCAGACCAGAATGAGGATCAGCACAGACGGGTTCATCGACATTCGGACAACGGTGAAAGTCCGTACTCCCGGGCTCCACGATGTCAAAATCGAACCCATGCCCGAAGCCGAGGCAATGGCCTTCCTATTGTCTCACAGCTTTCCAGGGCATCGGAGGATCGTGCGTCCTCTCACTCCCCGTGAACGCGTCAAGTTGAAGAAGGCCTCATGGGCCGATTCGGTAAACGAACGAATGTGTCTGGTCGACAGAGTCTGGCGGGATATCACATCTCCCGTGCCGTCTCCCTGCGATCCGGAAGAACCGGAGTTGGTTCAGATCGTCAGTGTCGAAGGGGGATGGTCCTATCCGATATACCTGGCCGGGGTTGAAACCCGGGTCATGCCCACGGGCGGGGTCCCTCTAGCTGAATTGAGGAAAAAGCTGGGAGCCCCACTCCTGGACCTGAGCGGTCAAAAGGCGAGCTAACAAAAGCAGGTGCCTCCTCGCCTTGGAAGGAAGGCCCCGGCGCTCATCCGAGCCCGGGGCCTTTCCTCTTGTTCCCTCCTGCCATCCCTCACCTCTATCGGGAGCCGTGGTCCAAACCTCCCTCGGTCATGTGACGGACATTCAGGATCTCGTCCAACTCGTCCTCGGGAACGAGTCCCCGACGTAATACCACTTCCCGGACGGTCGCCCCGTCCCTGACGGCCTCCTTGGCGACCTCGGAGGCCACCTCGTACCCGAGCCGCAGGTTCAATGCGGTGGCCACGGCGGGGTTCTTCTCGAGCAACTCCCGACAACGGGCTGGATCGGCCTCGATCCCGACAACGCATCGATCGGTGAATGCGCGGCACCCCCGAGCCAAAAGCTCGATGGACTCCAAAAGGGCCAGGGTGAGCACCGGCATCATAGTGTTGAGCTCCAGGTTCCCCCTACTCCCCGCGATCGTAATGGTGGAATGATTCCCCATCACTCGGGCCGCCACCATCATGAGGGCCTCCGAAAGCACCGGATTGACCTTCCCGGGCATGATGGAGCTCCCGGGTTGAACGGCCGGGAGAAGGAGCTCGCCAATACCGGAGGTGGGGCCGCTGGCGAGCCAACGGATGTCGTCCGCCACCTTCATGAGACTTGTGGCCACGGTGTTCAGCGCCCCCGATACAGCCACGGCTCCATCTTTGGCCCCCTGGGCCTCGAAGTGATCCCTCGCCTCGAGGAAAGGTATCCCGGTGAAGGCGCTGAGCTTTTTGATGGCCCGGGTTGGAAACTGCTCATGGGTATTGATGCCCGTACCCGTAGCGGTACCGCCCAGAGCAAGCTCAGCCAGCTCGTCGGATGCCGCTTCCACCCGGTGTTTTCCCAGCTCCACCTGTCGTGCCCAACCAGCGAACTCCTGTCCAAGCCTTATCGGTGTGGCGTCCATGAGGTGAGTGCGACCGGACTTCAGCACTCCGTCGAACGCCTCGCTCTTCTTCCTGAGGGCGCTCTCGAGGCTCTCCAGGGCCGGGATGAGATCCTCCAGGAGGGAGATCCGCGCCGATACATGCAGGGCCGTTGGGATTACATCGTTTGAGGATTGGCCGAAGTTCACGTGATCGTTCGGATGCACCTGGAGCCCTTCGCCCTCGAGGAGTTGGGCCGCGCGACTCGCGATGACCTCATTCGCGTTCATGTTGGTGGAGGTACCGGATCCAGTCTGATAGACATCCAGGACAAACTCCTCGTCCCAAGTCCCGTCCTCCACCTCCCGGGCCGCAGTGGCTATGGCTTGGGCCCTTTCCTGATCAATGAGGCTCAACTCTCCGTTGGTAAGGGCTGCGACCCTCTTTACCAGGCCGAGGGCCCGAATGAACCGCCGCGGGAACCGCTGGCCGCTGATAGGGAAATTTTCCAGGGCCCTTTGAGTCTGGGCTCCATATAAAGCGTTCGCGGGTACCCGCACCTCTCCGAGGGAGTCTCTTTCAATTCGGATGTCACCAGACATGATCTCGCCCCTCAGGTCTTCCGGGGAGGTTGGCTGGGCCGCAGCTCGACACGGCTTGGTAGGGCATTACCAGGGTACCTGAGCAAGTCCAAGACCGCCCTGGACACATCCTCGGGTGTCAACGCCCAACCCTCCTTGTGGCCGGCGGGTCGATCCCCAAAACCGGTATCGACACTCCCCGGCATGATGTGGCTGACCCTGATGCCCTCGTACCTGAGGTCCAACATCATCGCCTCGGTCATCCCGAGCAGCCCGAACTTACTGGCATTGTAAGCCACACCCCCTGCGAACGTGTTCCGTCCGGCCAGAGAACCGATGTTCAGGATCCAGGCGCTCCGAGAGTCTTTGAGCGCCGGAATCGCGGCCTTGGACAAGTAGAAGACACCGCTGAGGTTCGTGTCGATTTGAATATGCCAGTCCTCGATCGACATTTCCTGGATCGGCGCGAACTTCCCGACGCCGGCGTTGTTCACCAAGAGATCCAGGCCCCCGAACCTCCCCACCACATCCTGGACAACAGAAGAACAAGCGCTCGACTCCCTGACATCGGCGCGCAAGCCCATCACACGCCCCACACCAAGGCTGGAGACCTCCTCGGAAACCGCTGCGATGTCTCCGGCAGTCCTGGCAGTGAAAGCCACGTTGAATCCGACCGAGAGGAGGTCCTTTACGATGGCTTTACCGATCCCTTTGGTCCCGCCCGACACGAGTGCCGTCCTTCCTTCGAACTCTCCCATCATTCGTTCTCCGCCAGCCAATTCTCTGCTTCCAATGCGGCCATACACCCGGTTCCGGCTGCCGTCACCGCCTGTCTGTAGGTGTCATCCATCACATCCCCGGCACCAAAAACACCCGGGACGCCGGTTTTCGTGGATCCGGCCTCGACCACCATGTAACCCGTCGGTTTCAACGGTAAGGCGTCGCCGAGGAAGGCGGTGTTCGGGGTGTGACCGATGGCCATGAACACGCCCTTACAGTCAACGGTACGCTCCTCACCCGTGACGGTGTCGGTCAGGCGGACCCCGGTTACGAAC
>JABDNZ010000357.1 GCA_013043565.1 Gemmatimonadota bacterium
ATGTATGCCTGCTCCACGAACGTGTTGTTTCCGCCGGTTCCCCCGTGCTCCAACTCGAACTCGGCGAAATACTGAATCCGGTCGCTGGCCCACCCGGAGACCGAGACCGCGAGATAGTGAAGGTCGAAGTTCTTCGCCTTTTGTTGGTCCCTGAAGTACTCGGTGTAGAGGTACCCCCCGAGCACGGGCCCCTCGGCCCCGCCGGAGCCCTCCTCACCTCCGCCCGCCAGTCCCACCAGGTATTCGGTCAAAAGGGCTTCCTCATCTTCACTGAGGCCGGCTTGGCTCCGCATGGATCGAACGATCCCCGGCCATTCGTCCGCAGCATAGGATTCGGGAGCGTAGGGAGCATGACACCTCCCGCACTTCGCGTCATACAGTTCCTCCGCCGTCTGAGCCGAGAGGACGGCTGGTACCAGGAGTAGGAGACCGAGAGGAAGAACGGTGGATCTGATCATTCTGGAGAGCATGGTGGAGCGACCTTTCCCGAGGGCGAAAAGGCGGGGCAGAAGAAGGCGTTACTTCTGATACGAAAAATTTTCGTTTGTGAACGATAGGAAAACGGCCAGTCATTCACAACCTGAGGAGCTCCTGGGCCCGGGTTTGTCGAAACCCCGGAAGACCGCCCTTCGTCAGGACCAATAGACCTGTCGTCAAACGGCTGGAAGGGGGGGCGACGTGAACAAGCTTCTGAGACGTGCGCGCGGAATTCTGGGAACGGCCTTTACGTGGGCCGTGGCCTGGACGGGGCTCGGAGTGGGGATGGGGGCCCTGGCGGGCATCCAGCTCGGTTATTGGGTACCCATGGCTCTCAATGGGGCAGCCGCGGGCTTTCTGGCGGGCGCAGCCTTTGCGGTGATCCTGAGCGTGGCCGAGCGTAAGCACACCCTGGAGGACCTATCCCTCAAGCGCGTCGCGTTGTGGGGCGCCGTAGGAGGCCTTCTCCTCTCGTTCATCCCTCTGGCGTTCGGGGTGCCTGTACCCTATCTGCTGGGGCCGCTCGTGATCAACACCGGGATCGGCGCAGGGATGGCTTCCACCTCCGTGATCATGGCCAGAAGGGGTGGGGGCCGAGGGTTCGTGCCGAGGATGGACGACCCCTTACTGAGCCTGAAGGGGGACTAGTGGGGGCGGTCCTGACCCCTGCCTTTCCTCTCATATGTACCGCTCATGACCTCCTGCAACCCGTCCGGGGAGTCCGCCAGGAGCCTCCATTCGTAGTGGGAGTCGTCGATGAGCTCCCAGGTCTCCACGTAGACCGTTTCTGATCCGGCTGCATCGTAGGTTCTCAGATCGTTCACCATGCGGTCCCCGTCGAACGTGGTCGTGTAGTCGAACAGGACGGCGGGCATGTCCACCGCTGTGAACACGCCCCTTATCTCTTCTTCTCCAGGGTGCCAGAACCAGATCCCCTCGGAGACCAGCCGTGGGGAGCCCTCCCCCACGAAATAACTGCGGGATCTCACCGAGGTCCTTCCGACTCCCCATTCCAGCTCCAAGTAGCTTCCGTCGAGGTGCCACTCACCTCCGATCAACCGTTCGAAAGGGGCCAGGGGATTCGCTTGGGGATGGTCGGTCTGTGGTTCTTGACTGAATCCCGCGGACATCGCCGTAAGCATCACACCGAGGCCCAGGATTCCGCCGGCCAGGATCTTTTTCATCTTTTTCTCTCCGTTCAGCGGTATAGGAAGGAAATCCCCTCCCTGGCCCCAATGTTCCGGAGGGGCGCTACCCTCGAAAATTCCGGCTCCCGCGCGTATGGTAGCTCTCGATTCAGTATGAGGTATTTCAGCGGATGGCGACGGAGGCCGGTTTCTCATCCGGACCGTTGCCGCGTCAGCAGGAGACGAGTCCATGAGGACCTTCCGAAGTCCAGCCTTCGTCTGTTCGCTCCTTCCGGTTCTTTTCCTTGCCGTCTTTTTCGGCCGGGCGACTTCCCAGGATCTCGCTTCCGTCATCTCCGATCCCGACATGCTGTGGGGAAGCTCTGTCCCGGACGGTTGGACGGGAGTCTGGCCCGAGGAACTTCTCACGATTGCGGAAAAGAGCGATTTCACCCGGACCATGACTACCCGGGACATGTACGAATTCCTCGACGCGGTAAAGTGGAGGAGCGAGAACGTCCATGTGTTCGACCTCTTCACAACGCCTCTTGGAAGGATCTCTTCGGCCATCGTCCTGGCGAATCCCAGAGTGACGTCCCCAAGGGAGGCCAGGGAATCGGGGAAGCCGGTGATCTACTTACAGGGAAAGATCCATCCCCCGGAACCGGAGGGTGCGGAAGCGTCGCTGATGGTTTTGAGGGACATCCTATTCGGCAATAAGGGTCACCTGCTGGACAACCAGATCATCGTCATCACGCCCATCTTCAATGTGGACGGGACGGAGAAGCTCAGCCCCCAGGATCAGGGACCACAGGTAGGATGAAAACGGACCAACGCCGGGGGATTCGACCTCAACCGTGACGCCGTCAAGCTGGAAACTCAGGAGGTCAACGCACTCTACACGAACCTCCTGAACCGCTGGGACCCGCTTCTGTTCTTCGACGCCCATCGGATGGGCACGGGAAACGTCGCCTACGGTATCGGCTGCTCCCACTCCACGGTGGTCGCTGCCCATCCCGGCCCTCGGGGGTACGTCTGGGACACCATCTTTCCTGCGGTCTTCGACAGGGTTCGCAGGGATTTCAAGCTGGAGGCCTTTACCCATGCCCTGTGGATGGAAGACGAGTGGCCACCGAAAACCTGGCACTATGACGGGACCATCTGGGCGGTGGACGCAAAATTCGCGGTCAACGCGTATGGGCTGAGAAACCGCATGTCGATTCTCTGCGAAACCCCCGGGGCTGCCAGCTTCGAGCGGCAGGTTTTCGCCCAATACGCATGGATCAGCTCTCTCCTCGAGTTCACGAACGAACACGCTCAGGAGATGGCTGCTGTCGCAGAGGCGGCCGACCAGGAAACGGTCCAAGCAGTCCTCGATGGGTCCGAGTCCGGTGAGCTTCGGAACTGGATCGACGGGGAGTATCGATCCCGAGGGCCCATCGATCTTTTGGCTTACCGAGACGCATATCCGTCAGCGCCCCAGGAGTATCGGCCCGGCACCAGTATCAGGGATCATGTCCTTCCAGATGGCCCGCCAGAGATCGTGACTGGAGTGGAGGACATGACCCTCTCCGTGGGAACGAAGGACTCGTGGGTACCCCGGGGCTATCTCTTTCCGGCCGAGATGGAGTTCCTGGCCGACAAGCTCAGGACCCACAACATCGAGGTCGAGGTTTTGGAGGAGCCGATGAGGGCGGAGGGGGAGGAGTTCGTGGTGGACGGGATGAGGAAGGTCGGCCGGGGCGGCTATCAGATGACGGTTCTCGACGGTGGGTTCTTCGAGTCCTCGATCCGGGAGTTTCCGGTGGGCACATTCTTCGTGGACATGGCCCAGCCCATGGCCAATGCAGCCTTCTATTTCCTGGAGCCGCAGGCTCGGGATGGGATGGTGGCCTGGTGGGTGCTCGATGAACTCCTGCGGGAAATGGGTGCGGAGAAACACCCGGTGGTCTACCCGATCTTCAAGTACCGGAGGGAATTGCCCGAGGGTTAGACAGTTGTCCTCCAGGAAGTGCACTGCCTGCGGCGAGGAAAAAGGGCCGGCGGCACTCGGGAGTCAGCCCGACGGGACAGGGATCACGACGGGTCGGCTCTGGTTCCCCGTTCGGTCGACCGCTGCTACGGCCACGGCGGAGGGGGCCCTGGGCTGCTCTCCTGACACTGTGGCGCTCAGCGGGATGACCGCCTCGGCCTTCCCGCGATTCAGGACTTCATAACTCCAGCGGTCCCCTATTCGATGGTACACGATCCATCTGAACACGTCTTCAGGATCGGAGTGCCTCCACGTCACGCGAAGCACTTCCTCCTCCACGACCGCCTCCACGTCCGGCTCGGGAGGGGCATCGTCGTCCAACCATGGGGAAGGGGGGACCAGGGCGTCCTCAGCGTACGGGCCGTCCCGTAGCCCCTGGGCCAACGCGTCCCGTGATACGAGGGGCCCGATACTCCAGTGTACGTTGCCCGGTGCGGCAGGGATCATTCCCCGCGTGACCATTATCTGGTTGATAGCTTCGTCCACCCCCGCCTCCCCGGGCACACTCCCAATGTTGATTCCCGGCCAGACATGGCGGTTCAGTGGGTTCTCCTGAACCCACCACCCCAGGAGTACGGGATAGCTCTGAGGGACCTGGTTCACCGGCCAATAGAGCTGGGGTGTCCAGTAGTCGATCCACCCTTCGTTCAGCCAAAGCCGGGCATCGGCATAGAGTTGATCGTACTGGTCGAATCCCTGGATGGACTCGGGGCTACCCGGGCGCCAGATCCCGAAGGGACTGAGGCCGAATTTCACGTGGGGCTTGATGGCTCTGATGGCCTGATAACATCGGCGAATGAAGTTGTTCACGGCATTCCTTCGCCAATCCCCCCGGGCGAGCTGTCCGCCCCTCCGAAGGTAGTCTTCCCAGCTCCTGTGGTCCGGGAAGTCCTCCCCGCCGTTGTATTCCGGATAGGGATAGAAGTAGTCGTCGAAGTGCACACCGTCGATGTCGTAGCGTCGGACGATGTCCTTCACCACTTCCAACGAATGGTCCTGCGTCCCGTCCATCGCCGGGTCCAACCACCAATACCCCTGCTGGAGGGACACCACCAACTCCGGTTTCCTCCGAACGATGGAGTGCTCCGTTACCTCTCCTCCACTGGTGTGATGAGCCCGGTAGGGATTCAACCACACGTGTAGCTCCAGGCCCCGGGCGTGGGCCTCGTCGACCCAGAAGGCCAGGGGGTCGTAATAGGGTTCCGGCACCTGCCCCTGGACCCCGGTGAGGTAGTAGGACCAGGGCTCCAGGCTGCTTTCGTATAAAGCGTCGGCCTGAGGACGAACCTGGAAAACGACGGCGTTGAAGTTCAGGCTATCCAAGAGGTCCAATAGAGCCAGGGCTTCCGCCTTCTGCAGTGGCACGGGCAATCCCGGCTTGCTGGGCCAGTTGATGTTCGCCACCGAGGCCACCCAGGCAGCCCGGAACTCCCGGGGCACGTCTGGAGGGATCCCCAGGAGATCGGTTTCGGTCGGGCGAGGGCCGATCTCTTCCACCACCAACGGTCGTGCCACTTCCAGGCCGAATCGTGTGGTCGCCTCTTCGTCGAAGGGGCCGTGGGCTTGTAGGGAGTAGCTGAGCTCCACCACATCATCCTGTGCAGCCCGGTAGTTGGTCTCCCAGTAGTTGTTCATGACATAGGAGAAGATCGTCGGCGATGCTTCCGCCTGGTCCAACCATCCCGTGACGATGGGGTCGGTCCTGATCTCTCCGAGTTGAATGAGGGGAGCGTCGACGGTGGTGAGGGTCACGCCGCCTCCGGCGTTCGAAACGTCCACCCAGCGCTGAACGCTGTAGTAGTTCTTCGAGGATCCAGGTACCTGGTCCTTCTCCGGCCGGACGATCCCGAAGGGGACATCGAACCGAACCTCCGGCTCTTCCACGGCGAATGGGAACCGGAACAAGGCGGCTTCCGGATCCAGCACCCATTCCTTGGCGACACGGTTCGTGATCTCGATCCGGTCCATGTCATCGACCAGTCGGATGCGTGTCACCACCGGTTCCCGGAGACCTTCCCCGGGGGATGTGATCTCGAAGGCCCAGACCAGGGGGCCCTTGTCGATCCACCGGACGGTGCCGGCGCCTGCCGAGATCGCCGTCGAAGGGTCCCTTCCGGGCACATAGATGTACTGGTTGAAGCCGCCCTGGGTGGGATCTATGAGCTCCCGTCCGGTGGGCCGATGGACCAGCGACGTGATCCGCCCCTCATCGTCGATCCTCAACTCGTAGGTGGATGTGACGATGGTGGACTCGGTCTCCAGGCGGTCGGTGGGGAGCGGATTGGGACCGCTCAGGTCGCCGCTGCCGGTAGGATCGTTCACCCTCGAGGGCAGGTAGGCTTCCCCCGGCTCCACTCTATAGTCCCGGACCCCTTCCACCGGGACGTCCGTGGCGAGGAAGGCCAGCTCTCCCGAGGCCAGGCGTTGAGAAGGCACTGGGCTCCCTCCCAGCTCCCTCACGCGGTCTCCTTCCCTGGACGCATCGGCGGGGAGCACAACCAGATCAGATCGGTGCCAAGGGAGGGTGTTGTGAACGGCGATCTTCCTCTCTTCCGCGCTTTCTTCCGCGGCGAGGGCTTCGAGCCGCAAACGATGGGCCCGGGCAGACGCCTCATCGGCGAAGGCCTTCTTTCTTTCCCAGGAGGAGAGGGTCAACTCCGAGTAGGGCTCGCTGATGGAGTTCCAGGATCCCCATGTGTGTTCATAGAAGAGAAGGACGTTCCGCCAGGCTTCTCTCAGCGAGTCCGTGTCCAACTCGACGCCCCGCAGGTTCGCCAGCTTCTCGGTCTGGACCAGGCTTTCGGCTGCCCTTCGCACCATGGCCGTTTCTCGGGCCGAGGACGCGGCGCCGTCCTCCCAGTGTCCCGTCATGTCTCCCCGATACGTCGGGAGCGTTGTTCCGTAGCGCGATTCGAACTCCCTGAATGTCTCCGTCATTCCCGCGACGCGAAGGACCGGGGACGTGTAGCGCCGATTCCAGTCTCGTACCGCCTGGGGCAGTCCTGGATCGGGGGGACCGTTGTCGGATCCGATGTTGTAGCGGAGGTAGGAGAGGTCGTAGGGGTAGTCGTTCGAAACGAGTTGGTCCACGTACCGAAAGACCTTCTCCTCGTCCAAGCGGGCCGTGATGGAGTCGTACCCCAAGCCGGTGTGGAACCAGGCGTATCCTCCCCCGGAGACCCAGGTGAGGACTCGGTTCTCCCCGGTGGGGCCTTCCCAATAGAAAGGCCGGTCACCCAATTCCTCGGTGAGGTGGCCGATTCGGTGACCGAAGTTCGGGCCGATGGAAAGATACTTCAGGCCGTGTCGGGCCATGGCGTCCACCAGACCCCAGGTGAACCCAGGGATGTCGCTGACCATCTCGGACTCGATGGGGATCCCGCTCATCTCGCTGAGGCGGCTTCCCGCCTCGAAAGACCGGAGGAGAGCTTCCTCGTTCGCCAGCCCGGTGAGGAGTCCTGCGTACATGCCGTCCAGCTCGACCCATCCTCTGCGGATCCCCTCCAGGAGTCGTTCGGTCTTCTCCCCGGGGTGGCCCCGGACATAGGTATCCACGGGCCAGAGTCCTTCTGGATGCCAAACAAACCGGGCCCCATCCGGATGCCCCTCCGACGTCTCTCCCAGCCGAAGAGCTTCCTCCAGATGTGCCCATTGGAGCCTTTCCACCTCGTCCTGGTGATGGGTGTATCCGATGTCCAGATGGGTATGGTGATGGAGGTGGATCTCCATCCGGCGAGGGGGGGTGACCTGGTAGGTGACCCGGGTGCGGTGATCGCTCAGAGCCAGGTCGAGGCCGACCTCCCGTGGGGAGTCCACCGCCGGGACGGGGAGGGTGAACCTGCTATGGCCCATGGCCACGACGGAATCCACGGAGCCAATGTCGCTCTCCATGCGGAAGCGGTTTCTCTCACCCAGAGTCAGGAGATCCAACCTGACGATCTGGGCCTCCCCGTCGTCCTTCCGGAGGACAGCCGGCGCGTTGTTGAGTCGGACATGGGGCTCCAGAGGATCCCTGAAGATCATGAACCAGGTCCGGGCGCCAGCGCTTTCACCTGATACCTCGAATTGGACCGGTTCCCCGGCCTCCCATATCCCCCGAGGGATGGTGAGGAAGAAGAATCCCATGGCGTCGCCATAACGGTCCATGAGAGTCACCGTGAACTCACCCCGGATCCCCTGGCCCTCCCATACGATGGTCTCCCCCAGGGCAGCCTCGGTCGGACTCTGAATCTGAAACGCCTCACTACCGTTCACCGTGAAATCGAATCTCCGGGGATCGGCGTTCACATCG